>CAITOG010000147.1 GCA_903893955.1 uncultured Actinomycetes bacterium | reverse complement strand
GTCTTCCAGAACTCGCCGACCATGTCGGTTGCCTGCGTGAAGCGGTAGAGGTGCTCGGTGATGGCCACCTCGGTGACGCCGTGGCTCGCAGCCATCTCGCAGTACTCGGCGATCTGCTCGAGCGAGAGCCACGTCGTCGGGTCTTCATGCGGCCAGAGGTGGAGGTGGTAGTCAAGCATCGAGAAGTCGATCCTTGGGCCTCGTCACAAGGCCATCGTAGTGACGGTGCCGCTCACGGCTCGGCGATGAGCAGATTGCCGAGAGCCAGGAGTCCCGCCATGTCATGGATGTCCTCGTCGAGCCTCGGTACCGAGACGAGCGGCGCACCGCCCGCCTCGAAGCGACTCCGGGCTCCAGCCTCACGTCGGGCGGTCACGGCGAAGTCACCGTAGCTCTCGGCGATCGTCCCGAGGACCCGGACGAGAGCCTCCTCGTCGACCCCGATCACCGGCGCCACCTCGCCAGCGATCTCGCCTGCTCGCTCGCCCAGACCTCGAGCGGCAGCCAGGCCGCCGGGATCTGCGAGCGAGTCGGGCAGCACCTTGTTGAGCACCACTGCGCCGACGCTCAGGTTGCGATCGACGAGCTGCGACACGAAGAACTCTGCCTCTCTGAGTGGCACAGTCTCTGAACTCGAGACGACGAGGAACGTGGTGCGCTCGTCGGCCATCAGCCTGGCCACCGCGTTCGCACGCTCGACGAAGCCGCCGTACATCGATTGGAGCGACACGAAGAACTCGGTGATGTCGCCCAGGAACTCGGTCCCCAAGATTCGGTCAGCAACCTGCGTGAAGGGTTTCGACGCCACTGCGAACAGGCCGCTGCGCGCTGGTGCGATGAGCCATCGGAGCAGTCGGCTCGAGAAGAAGTCCGCCATTCGAGAAGGCGCATCGAGGAAGTCCAGTGCATTTCGGGTCGGCGGGGTATCGACGACGATCAGGTCCCACTCCCCTGTCGAATGGAGCTCGTAGAGCCGCTCCATGGCGATGTAGTCGTGGCTCTGGATGAATCGGCCGGTGATGTTCTGATAGAGCGGGTTCGCCATGATCCGAGCCGCAGTGGCGGGGTCAGGCGTGTGGCGCTCGATGAGGTCGTCCCAACTCTTCTTGGTGTCGAGCATGGCCGCGAACAATCTGCCTACCGGAGCACCGTCAGCGGTGACGAAGGCCTCAGCAGGCACCTCCGTGACCTCGTTGCCGATCTCCTTGATCCCCAGCGCGTCGGCGAGGCGTCGCGCCGGATCGACGGTGAGGACCAGCACCCTGCCGCCGAGGCGCAGAGCTGCCTGGGCTGCCGCCGCGGCGGCGGTCGTGGTCTTGCCCACCCCACCGGGTCCACATGCGACCACGATCTCCCGCTGGCCGAGCAATTCGAGGATCGGCGAGGAGCCGCTCATCGCAGCTCTCCCTCGAGATGCTCGGCGATCTGTCGGGTGGCTCGAACCCCATCGGTCCTGGCGAAGAGCTCGGGGAGCAGGATGATCGGCATCGAGGTGTCGAGACTGGCTCGCAGGGTCTCGAGGTGGGCGGCACGGCTGCGTCGCAATGAGGTCGCAAGTCGGGTGGCGTCCAAGAGGGCGGTGACGTCCTCACCGAGCGCGGCAGCCAGGGCCGTGCGTCCTGCTGGCGTCTCGAGTGACGAGAACACCTCCTCATCACGTGGGCCGAAGCGCTCAGGCAGGACCCGATTGACGACCACAGCAGCCAGCTCGACCGTGGTTTCGGCCGCCACCTTGCCAGCGAGCTCGATGGTCTCAGCGACTGGCATCTCCTCTGGCGTCGTCACGATGGCGAGGCCTGTCTGCACCGGATCAGACAGGATGTCGAGCATCCAGTCGGTCTGGGACCGGATGAGGCCGACCCGAACCAGATCGTTGATCGCCTGCGGAGCCGCGAGCTGGCCGATGATGTGGCCGGTCGCCGACGCGTCGACCACGATCGAGTCGTAGTTCTTCTCTCGCGCTTCGAAGCACAGCTTGCCGACGGTCAGGATCTCCTTGACGCCCGGCGCTGCGGTGGCGACGAAGTCGAAGGCCTTGGCCAGCGGGCCGATCCGGCCGACGATCGGGATCTTGAGATTGAGCTTGAGGTACTCACGTAACGAGGCCTCAGTGTCCATGGCCATCAGCGACAGGTTGTCGCCGATCCGCTCGGGCGTGAAGCCTGGTGCGGGGACCTCGAACGCGGCGGCCAGGTCTCCCTTGGCGTCGACCTCGCAGGCCAGGACCCGACGGCCCTCGTCAGCAAGCATCTGCGCCAGGCCAGCGGCCACGGTCGTCTTGCCCACGCCACCCTTGCCGGTGACGAAGATGAGGCGCCGATCGACGAGCGGCGGTGCGCTCATATCAGTGTGCGCCGGTCTTAGGGGGCGCCGAAGCCGACGCGGCGCTCCGAGGTCGGTGCGCCGATCTCGACGTACGCGACCTTCGACGACGGGACGCCGACTCGTCGGCCCTTCTTGTCGGTCAGCCAGAGCACGCCGTCGCCGCCGAGGGCTTTGTCGATATCCGCCATGACCGCGTCGCGGTCGGCGTCGTCGGCGAGCTCCACCTCGAGCTCCTTGACTGTCTGCACGATGCCGATGCGGACGTCCACGTCGCACCCCTCTCTTGTTCTCGAAGATCTCGCTGCAGCGCCGCACCAATACGGTCCGACGCTGCCGGACACCCACGTTACAGGGGGCAGGCAGAATGGTGGGCGTGGCCCACGACCGTCAACTCACCGATCGCACCCGCCGGTGGGCTGCAACCATGGAGGGGTTCACCGGCAGCGACGTCGTCGTCACTGCACACGCCGACTCGTCAGCTGCCATTGATCCGAGCTCGTTGGGAGAGCCCGAGCTCGGCGTCGTCCGTACCGTCCGAGAGGATCGCGAGGCGAGCTGGCTCGTCGCCGGCGCCACCCGATCCGCAGGCGCTGGAGAGCGGGCGGTTCCCGAGGAGCCCGACGAGTGGCGCACCTGCTTCGAGCGGGACCGTGACCGGATCCTCCATGCCTCCGCCTTTCGCCGGCTTGCCGGCAAGACCCAGGTCTTCGTCTTCCCCGACGACCACCAGCGGACTCGACTAACCCACGCGCTCGAGGTGGCCCAGGTCGCTACCGGCATCGCACGAGCATTGGGCCTGAATGTCGCGCTGACCGAGGCCATCGCCCTCGGACACGACTGTGGGCATGGTCCTGGCGGTCACGCGAGCGAGGACGCGCTCGATCCCTTCTTGGACGAGGGCTTCGATCATGCTTCGTGGGGCGCAGACGTCTCGCTGGCACCGCTCAACCTCTGCGTCGAGACGCTCGATGGCATCAGGAACCACTCATGGTCTCGCCCAGCTCCCTCAACCCCTGAAGGCGAGGTGGTGAGCTGGGCCGATCGGATCGCGTATGTCTGTCACGACTTTGAGGATGCCGAGGGGGCCGGGATTGTCACCGCCGAGCACCTCCCCGCCATCGTGGCTGAGCGCGCCGGGACCCGACGAGGCGCCCAGCTCGGCTCCTTCATCGATGCGCTGGTGCGGACCACACTCGTCAGCGGGACCATCGGCATGGATCCCGACCATGCAGAGGCGCTCGCAGAGTTCCGAACCTTCAACTACGAGCAGATCTACCTTCGAGATGCGTCTGTGGCCCAGGCCACCGCCGTCATCGAGGTCCTCACTGCGTTGACCGAGCACTTCATCGACTCACCCAACCAGATCCCCGGCGTCCTCGATGACGGTGGGCTTCTCAGTGGCGAGGACGATGCACGCCACGCCGCAGTCGCCTATGTGGCTGGTATGACCGACCGCTTCGCCTTTCGCTCTGCGGTGGCGCTGCTCGGCTTCGACCCTGGACGCCTCCCTCAGGGGATCGACCGCTGAGCTACGAGGCCTTACCAGCCTCGTCGAGATCGATACGTGGCGGCTGCCCGCCCTCCATCCAGGCCAAGCGCTGTCGGGTGGTGGCAAGCGCCACTCGCTCATGGGTCAAGATCCAGAAGCGCTCGTCGATGATCGCATCGCCCACGGCATTGGCCACGATCTCCACCTCGATCCCGTTCTCCACTGCCTGCTTGGCGATCGAGGCGGTCTGCTCGGCCATCGGGTCTCGACCCTGGGCCGCAAGTGCGGCCGGCATGTTGCGATCAGACTCATGGATCCGAGTCTTGGTGAAGCCAGGGCACAGAACAGAGCAGTGGACGTTCGAGCCGATCATGGCCAGCTCGTAGAACAGCGACTCGGTCATCCCGACCACGGCGAACTTCGATGCACAGTACGGCCCCATGCCTGGCACGCCGCCGAGTCCTGCCAGCGAGGCTGTGTTGATGATGTGCCCCTCGTCCTGGGCCAAGAGCAGCGGGAGGAAGGTCGACATCCCGTAGACCACGCCGTCGACGTTCACGCCCAGCACCCAGTCCCAGGCAGCTGGCGTTGACGTGATCGTTGGTCCGCCGCCGACACCGGCGTTGTTGAAGACGATGTGCACCTCGCCGAAGGCGTCGAGCGCCGCGTCGCGCAGCGCCTCGACCGAACCGAGGTCCGCCACGTCGGTGGCAACGCCGATCACGTCCGCCCCGGTGGCACGCAGCTCAGCGACCGTGGCCTCGAGCACCGGCACCTCAATATCGGCAAGGACGAGCTTCGCCCCGTTCGAGGCCAGCCGCTCAGCGGTGGCTCGGCCGATGCCACTGGCGCCGCCGGTGATCACCGCTGTCTTGCCTGCAACGTCCTTCATCGACCAGCCTCCTGCCTGCCACCCACTCGGATGGTCCCCGAGGGATCTTGCCACCGACGTGAGCTGCGTGTCGGCAAGTCGAAGGCGTCAGCCGATCCGCAGCTCCTGCCGGTACACCCGAGCTGGACCCTGGGCGATGATCTTGGCGGCCAGCTCGGCGAACGCCCTGGAGGCGATCGACTCAGGGTCGCTCACCGTGATCGGTGAGCCGGCGTCGCCGCCTTCCCGCAAGGCCGGCACGAGCGGGACCTGCCCGAGCAGCGGGACGCCCAGCTGGTGGGCGAGCTGCTCGCCGCCGCCGGCCCCGAAGAGCTCGTAGCGCGTGCCGTCGTCACCGATGAACCAGCTCATGTTCTCGATCACGCCACGCACTGCCAGCTTCATCTTCCGGGCTGCCCACGCGGATCGCTGTGCCACTCGTTCGGCTGCCGGCTGCGGAGTGGTCACGACATAGATCTCCACCCGAGGCAAGACCTCAGAGAGCGTCAGCGCGACGTCGCCGGTCCCAGGTGGCATGTCGATCAGGATGAAGTCGGGCTCGCCCCACCACGCCTCGGTGACGAACTGCTCGATAGCCTTGTGGAGCATCGGGCCACGCCAGATCACCGGCTGCTCGTCGGGGACGAAGAAGCCCATCGAGAGGCAACGAACACCGTGCACAGGGGTCGGGATGACGGTATCGCCGAGGATGATTGGATCGTGGTCTGGCCCGAGCATCTTCGGGATCGAGAATCCGTAGACATCAGCGTCGAGCACGCCGACCCTCTTGCCAGCCTGGGCGAGCGCGATGGCGAGATTGACCGTGACCGACGACTTGCCCACCCCGCCCTTGCCTGACGAGATGCCGAGGACTCTCGTGGCTGAGGTCGTCTCCAAGAAGCGCGGCCCGCTGCTGCCATGGCTGTGGCCATGGCCATCGTCCTCCTCGCCCCCCATGAGCCGTCGGAGCGTTGAGCGCAGCGTGAGGCGCTCCTCCTCTGTCATCGTGCGGCGGTTCACCTCGACGGCGTCCACTCCGTCGAGCGCCTCGACCGCTCGCTCGATGGCCTGCTCGATGGCGATAGCGGAGGGCCATGCGGCGATCGGCAGGGCGAGCTCGACGCGAGCGTTGCCACCGTCGAGGCTGGTCTCGCCGACCATCCCGACGACGTCCAGCGCCAGCTCGAGCTCAGGATCGACCACGGCACCTGCTGCGGCCGCGATGTTCAAGGTCTCCGCCATGTCTCCCTCCTCAGGGGGGCGCCGCTCTCGACAAGGAGGGTCGAATTGCGGGGCTGCTCGGTACACTACCGAGTGTGATGACCCCTGAGACCAACCGCGACGTCGTGCCGACGAAAGGCGACGTCGGCGGCGATCAGAGCGTGGGCAACGTCGACGACGAGTTCTCGGCGGCTATCACCGCCCTCTCGAGCGCCTTCGGGGATCCGACACGACGGGCGATCTACCTGTACCTGCGCAGCCATCCCAGTTCCACGGTGACCGAGATCGCGACGGAGTTCTCTCTCCACCCCAATGTGGTGCGCCATCACCTCGAGCGTCTTGTCGCAGGCAGCCACGTCATGGTCGAGAAGCCGACGAAGTCCACGACCGCAGGACGACCGGCCAAGCGCTACTCGGTGGCGGATGCGGAGCTCTCCGTCGAGCTCGGCGGGCGCCGCGACGATCTCCTCGTCGCCCTCCTCGAGCGCTCTCTCGAGTTGCTCGGTCCCGAGAAGGCAGAGGCCATGGCGGCCGAGGTCGGCGAGGACTACGGTCGCCGGCTGGCGGCACAGATGGGCCCCGGCGACACCGAGCGCTCGGTCCGCTCCGCAATGGGAGCAATCGCAGAGACCCTCACCGCCCATGGGTTCGCTGCTCGCGCCGAGAACACAGGCGACGAGACGTCAATCGTGGCCGAGAGCTGCCCCTTCGGCGAGGCGGCCGCCCATCACCCAGTCCTCTGCGCTGTCGATCGCGGCATGGTCGGTGGCCTCCTGGCCGGGCTCGGCGTCGAGGACTCAGCCACCACCGTGCAGCTGCGCTCTCGAGCCAGAGGTGACGCTGACTGCCGTGCCACGGCCTGAGGTGCGCGCCTACCTCGACCACGCCACGACGAGTCCGCTCCGACCTGAGGTGATCGAGGCGCTCAGCGAGCTGCTCGCTCTTCCCCAAGCCGATCCAGGCCGACCGTATCGCGAGGCACTCGTCAGCCGTGAGCTGATCGAGGACGCACGATCGTCTGTTGCCCAGCTCGTAGCCGTCACCCCTCGCCAGGTCATCTTCACCTCGTCGATCGCCGAGTCGGTGAACACGGCCATCGCTGGTCTGGCCGATGGCGGTGGCGTGCTTGCTCCCGCCACCGAGCGAAAGAGTGTCGTCGACGCTGCTGCTCAGCACGGGGGTCTCGCGACGGTGGCGGTCACAGATGCCGGTACGGTCGATCTCGACTTGCTCGACGCTCGGCTCGCCAGCGGCGCTGCCACGATGCTGGCCATCTCGCTCGCCAACCACGAGACCGGCGTGCTCGACGATGTCGAGCGGCTGATCGCGTCGGCTCGAGCCCACAGCGTGCTGGTGCACCTCGACGCATCGAGCGCCGTTGGACACGAGTCAGTCGACCTCGGCGCCCTCGACCCTGACGCAGCGACGATCAGCGCCGAGCTCATCGGTGGCCCTCTCGGCACGTCTGCTCTGATCGTGCGAAAGGGCCGGCCGTTCGATGCCCTCGTCGTCGGGGGCAGCCAGGAGCGTGGACGGCGAGCGGGACTTGAGAACCTCCTCGGCATCGTTGGTTTCGGCATCGCGTCGGCAGTGCTCACCGCCGACTGCCGGACCGACGAGGCGGCCGCGGCACTGCGACACCGAAAGCGCCTCGAGGCTGCAGCGCTCGAGGTCGAGGGCGTGGCCGTGGTCGGCCAGAGCAGTAGCCGAGCGCCGCACCTGTCGTGTCTGACGGTGGCTGGAGTCGAGGCAGAGCCCATCTTGCTCGGGCTCGACCGCGAAGGTATCGCTGTCCACTCCGGCTCCGCGTGTGCCTCTGAGGCTTTGGAGCCCTCACCGGTACTCGCTGCGATGGGACTCGACGCAGCACGCTCACTCAGGCTGTCGGTCGGTTGGTCGACCACCGACCAGGAGGTCGACCTCTTCATCGATCGCTTCGGTCCCGTCGTCGAACGGCTCCGAGCGCTCAGGGCCTGATCAGCCGCCCGGGGTTGTCGTCGTCGTCGAGGCGAGCGCCGCCTTGGCCTTGTCGATGTAGGGCTGGGCTGTGGTGCGCCACCGAGCCGGTGGCGAGAGTGCTTCGAACTGATTGAACTGCACCATCGCGGCGGCAGGGTCCTGATTGGCCAGCAGCTCGATCACGCCGAGGTAGAGGCGAGAGGCGTAGTAGTTCGGCGCCGCCTGGATCGAGGCCTTGACCTCAGCCTCACCGCGAGCGATCAGCGTCGCCGATCGAGCGGCGACGCCTGCCTCGAAGGTCAGCCACCCTGACTCTGCCAGTGCCTGGGGTTGCGTGGGATCGAGGGCAAGCACCTGGCGATAGGTGGCGAGCCCCCCGGCAACGTCACCCTTGGCGACCTTCGCGTCGGCTGCTTGCAGCAGTGCATGCACTTGTGCCTGGGTCGACGTTGGCTGGGCGGTTGTCCGGCTCAACACGTTCGCAAGCAGCACACTGCCGCCAAGTGCGATGAGCACGAGCCCGACGATGAGCAGCCACAGCCGCCTGCCTCGCCGCGCTGGAGGCTCCACAGCGCCGTCCTCGACCTCTTCCACCGCCGGCTCGGCAGGGGAAGGTGACGTGTCCTCGATCTCCTCAGGGAGTTCGGCCAGATCTGCTTCCAGCTCAGCGAGGCGAGTCGTGTCTCGCTCGGTGATCTCGGCAAAGGACGCGTCATCAAGCTCGCCTGCCTGGTGCTCGAGCTGGGCGTCAGCCAGAGATGCCCTGATGAGCGAGATCTGATCGAGCAGCCGTCGTCGATCGGCAGCCGTCACCGTGCCTCCTCACGGTGCCGGCGCCGCCACAGGATGAGAGCCAGCACGGCGGCGACCACGAGGGCGATCGGTACCACCCACAAGATGACTGAGAGGCCACCGGTTGGCGTCAGCTCGACGGTGGCGCCGTAGCGAGCCTGGAGCGAGGCGATGATCTCTGCATCGCTCCGACCCGCACGCACCTCGTCGGTGATCTGGTGGCGGATGGCCAGCGACGACGGCGACGTCGACTGCGCCACCGAGAGGTCCTGACAGCTCGGACACTTGAGCGAGCTCTCGATCGCGGTGATGCGCTGCTCCTGGGTCCTCGACGTCGACGACAAGACGCCCGAGCCCACCACAAGCGCGGTCACCAGCACCACGACGAGCGCCATCCACCGAAGCGGGTGCCTGATACGTGTGCGCTCAGCCATTGGCGGTCTCAGCCAGACGATCCATCGGTGCCACGATCCGATCAAGCTGCTTGGCCGTCACAGGTCCGACGAGCTCCTCGACGACCTTGCCGTCTGCGCTGACGATGAAGGTCGTCGGCGGTGATGCCACGCCCCACCGATTGGCGATCGCTCCGCCGGGATCGGTGAGGAGTGGATAGGTGACGCCTTGGCTCTCGGCGAAGCTCTTGGCTGCCGAGTCCGCATCGTTGAACACCACCCCGATCATCTGTGCACCCTGCGCCTTGAGCGATTGGTCATAGGCGAAGGCGTTGAGCTGCGGCGCCTCGGTCTGACAGGGACCACACCATGAGGCGAAGAAGTTGAGGACCACCGGCCGGCCTCGGTACGAGGCGAGGTCGATCTCGCTCCCCTTCAAGGTCACGCCCGCTGTCGTGGGTGCAGGCTTGCCGAGCAGCGGGCTGTTGATGACGGTCGCCTGTGAGGTGCCACGCGTGGCCAAGAGCACCACCAGGGCGATGAGCACCGCCGCCACGACGCCGGCCACGATCGCGATGGTCCGACGTCGTTTCACGCCGGCACCGTCGCCTCTGTCGGCTCGGTCGTTGCAGGCGGGGTCTTACGACGACGCAGCGGGATGAACGCGAGCAGGCCACCGAGCCCGATCAAGAGGCCTCCAGCCCAGAGCCACGACAAGAGCGGCTCGTCGATGGCGCCGATCACCACAGCTCCGGCGGGGAGACCAGAGGTGACCTGTGCGCCTGAGACCCCGCCACGACGCCCCATTGCGTCGAAGGTCAAATACAGGTCGCCGAAGGCCCCAGAGTCGATGGCGGGCGTGCCGACCGGCTCCGATGCCCGACCCGCGAACTGGCTGATACCGGGCGTGAAGACACCACGCCCATCGACCTTGATCACCACCTGCGTCGCCGTCTTCGATGGTGTTGACACCGTCCGGAAGCCCTGGAAGGTGAGCGTGTGGCCAGCGAAGCTCACCGTGCGCCCGGGCACCATCGTCAGCTCCGCCCGCTGGACATAGCTGGTCGAGGCCACGATGCCGACGGCGAGCACCACCACACCGAGGTGGACGATCATGCCGCCGCCACTCCGGCCGAGCAGGCCGCCGAAGCCGCTCCGCCCCCGCCGTCGCTCGGCTCGCACCTCGAGGATGAGCGAGCGGATCGCCGATGCCCCTGCGAGCGCGCCGAGGAAGAAGCCCAGCAGGGGGAAGAGGCCACGCACACCGAAGATCACCAGGAGCACCACGGTGCCGGTGGCCACCCAGGCGGGGATCTCGAGGCGCTTGAGGAGGACCGATCCAGAAGCCTTGCGCCACGACAAGAGCGGGGCGATCGCCATCAAGAACAGGATGGCGATGCCCATCGGCACGGCGATCGAGTTGAAGTACGGCGGGCCGACGGTCACCTGGCCGCCGTTGATGGCGTCGTAGAGCAACGGGAACACCGTGCCGAGCAGCACCACCACCGCGAAACCCACGAAGAGGAGGTTGTTCAGCACGAACGCGCCCTCTCGTGAGAACGCTGAGTCGATCCCGACGGTGCCCCGCAACTCGTCGCCCCGCAACGCGATGAGCACGAGACCGCTGGCCACCACGAACCCGAAGAAGCCGAGGATGATCGGCCCGAGCGCGGAGGCGCTGAAGGCATGAACCGATTGGACCACGCCAGAGCGGGTGAAGAAGGTCGCCAGGATGGTCAGGGCGAAGCAAGCAATGGCCAATGACAGGTTCCAGATGCGCAGCAACCCTCGTCGCTCCTCGACCACGATGGAGTGGACGAAGGCGGTCCCGCAGAGCCACGGCAGCAAGGCTGCGTTCTCGACTGGGTCCCAGCCCCAGAACCCACCCCAGCCGAGCACCTGGTAGCTCCACCAGGCGCCGAGGATGACACCGACCGAGAGCGACGTCCACGCGATGAGCGACCAGCGCCGCGTGTCGACGTGCCACGACTCCCCCACCCGACCGGTGATGAGCATGGCCATGGCGAAGGCGAATGGCACCGTGAAACCGACCATCCCGGCGTAGAGCAGCGGCGGGTGGATCGCCACAAGCGGGTTGTTCTGCAGGAGCGCGTTCGGGCCCGCCCCAGAGCTCGCAGCACCACCAGGCACCGTCGTGAACGGGTTGGCTGGACCAAGCATCAGGCCGAAGAAGAATGCCGCCACGAGCAGCATGACCGCAGTCGCCCACCCGATGACCTCCTCGCTCGAACGCCGGCGATAGTGCCAGACGACGGCGACCAGGTAGAAGGAAAGCACGAGGCCCCAGAGCAGGATCGAGCCCTCGAGCGCCGACCACATGCCGGTGATCGAGTAGATCAGGGGGGTCTGGCGAGCATTGTTCTCCGCCACATAGGCCAACGAGAAGTCATGCGTGACCAGCGCCCACTGCATCGCCACCGTGGCGATCACGGCCCCGATGACGACCACCGGCACCAGCAGCCTCCCGTCGAGCGCGCTGGCCGGGGAGGCACCCCGGCGGCGGCGAAGCAGGTCGACGACCATCAGCACGCAGCCGACCAGGGCTGCGATGAAGCCGATCCAGACCCCGAGGGAGCCGAGCTGCGCCTTCACCTAGTTCACCGAGCCATCCGAGGCTCGGACACGGTTGGGGTGCTGCTCGACGTATGACGATGAGTGCTTCACCATGATCTGGTTCGAGAGAAAGGTGGTCGAGGTCGGTGATGCGAAGTGCCCGACCACGATCACCGGCATCCCCCCCTTGAAGAGCTGCGGCGGGGTGCCGCTGTTCTCCACCGGGATCGTCTTGCCGCCCCCGGCCACGTCGAAGGTCGTCCCTGTCGAGCTTCTCGTGACCGTCCCCCTCACGACGGTGCCCTCAAGGCGGAACTCTGAGGTGCCCACGGCCTTCTTGGTGGCGATCGCCTGATCGACCGTCTTGAAGTAGTCGAGCGAGCTGCCAAGCCCCTTCACGAGGAGGAACCCGACAGCGCCGGCGATGATCACCGCCACCATCGCCAGTCGGAGCCGCGGGCTGCCCTTGCTGGTGCCGGGTGCGTTCGGCGCCGTCGACGGCGGCGTGGTCGAGGCGTCGCTCACTTCGCACCTCGGGCACGGCGCCTGGCCCTGCGCAGCCGGTAGGCGAGCGAGGCGCCATAGCTGATGAGCACGACGAAGGTGAAGGTGTAGCCGGCGATGACGTAGTTCATGCGGGTGCTCCCTCCTGGCGACGAGCCTCGAGCGCATCGGCCAGCTCGGCGTCCTCCTCGCCCTCGTCGAGGGTCTCGATCTCGTAGCGAACGAGGACCATCCAGAGGAAGAGCAGTGTGAAGGCGACGAAGCTGAGGAGGAGTGTCCAAGCCATCAGGCCGTGGATCGTCGGGGTGAGGTTGGAGTTGAGCACCGTTGCGCCCTGGTGCAGCGTCTGCCACCAGATGACCGAGAAGTGGACGATCGGGACGTCGACCGCTGCGATCAACGCAGCCACGGCGCAGCGGCGTGCTCGCACGTGAGGATCGGCCGGCACACGGCGCAGCGCCAGGTACCCGAGGAACATCACGGCGAGCAGTGCGGTCGAGGTGAGCCGGGCATCCCAGGTCCACCACACTCCCCAGGTCGGTCGACCCCAGATCGAGCCGGTGACCAGTGTCAGGATCGTGAAGACCACTCCGATCTCGACGGCTGACGCGGCCAGGCGGTCATAGGTCATCGACCTGGTGCGGGGCCAGAGGTAGAGCAGGCTGCAGATGCCCGCCATTGCGAACGCCACGTAGAGCGCGACCCAGGCGAGCGCCGGGTGGATGTAGACGAGGCGAACCAGATCCCCCTGCTCGATGTCGGGCGGGGTGACGAACAGGCCGAGGATGACGTCGAGCGCCACGAGGGCGACGGCGACCGGGCCAAGGAGTCTGCGGAGGGTGCGTTTCATGAGGATTCCTCCAGAGGACCGTAGAGGGCAATCCCGAGCACCGTGTACACGGCAGCGAAGACCGCCAGGATTGACAGCCAGCGAAGTCCGTCAGGACCCCCGCCGACGAAGGAGGCAGAGAGCGCTCTTGTCCCCGCGATCAGCACTGGGGCGAGCACCGGGAGAACCAGGACCGGCAGCAACGTTGCCCTGGTCCGGGCACCGCCGGCCAGCGAGCCGTAGAGGACGCTGGCTGACGACAGACCGATGGCCGCCAGCAGGCAGGTGGCGAGCAGCAGCAACCAGGTGGCGATCGAGACGTGGAACAGCAGCACGATGCCCCCGAGCAGCACGATCTCAAGCGCCACCAGCTCGACGAAGAGGGCCAGCGCCTTCCCGAGAAAGATCCCTGCTGGATCGAGGCCGAGCAGCCTCGTCAGCTCACGTGTTGCCGGGGTCCCCTCAATGGCGATGGAGCGCTGCGCGGCCAGCACCGAGGAAAACAGGACGGCGAGCCAGAACAGACCAGGGGCACTCTGGCGAAGTGCCTGTCGGCTCGGCCCGAGAGCGAAAGCGAAAAGCAGGAGAACGAGGACTGCAAAAGGCAGGATCTGCCAGAGGGCAACACGCGAGCGAAGCTCAATGCGAAGGTCGCGCCCCGCCACGAGGCCTGCGTCACGCCACATCTTTACCTCCGCGTGGTCGACCACCGCTCGTGGTCTCGATCACGATCCCGCCGGCCATCGTGGCGACCACGTCGGCCATCGGTACGGCGACCTCAGGCTCATGGCTCGTCGCCACGACCGTGGCACCGCCGAGAGCGGCCTCTTCGACAAGCTCGCCCACCAGCTGGCGAGTGGCGGTGTCGAGGCTGGCGTGGGGCTCATCGAGCAGCCAGAGCTCGGGTCGCCGGGCGCACAGGAGCGCCAAGCCCACGCGCCGGCGCTGACCAGCAGACAGCGCTCCAAGAGGGGTCATCGCCACCCGGCCGCTGATCCCGCAGCGCTCGAGCGCACCAGGGCCAGCGCCAGGGTCGACCCGTGCCGCTCGAAGCGCGAAGCGGAGGTTCTCGTGGGGGGTCAGGTCGTCGTAGAGGCCGACGTCGTGGCCCAACATCCCGACACGTCGACGCACGTGGCGTGCTTGGTCATCGAGGCGATGTTCGAGGATGCGACCTTCGCCCGACGTCAGCGGGACAAGACCAGCCAGCAGGCGGAGCAGGCTGGTCTTGCCGGCTCCGTTGTGACCGAGGACCACCAGCACCTGGCCGGCATCGAGCTCGAGGTCGACGCCAGCGAGGACAGGGAAGCGTCCGGCGAGAACGACTGCGTTGGAGAGGTGGACGGCGGGGGCCATGCGGCTTCAAATCCTACCGGCCGTCGCTCGGAGTCCTCCTTCGGGCACCGCACCTCGTGGCGCGGTGCCGTCGGTCAGGAGATCTGGCGGGTCAGCTGCTCAATGTCGGACTCGACCATCATCTGGACGAGAGTGGGGAAATCGACCTCTCGCTCCCAGCCGAGGACCGTCTCGGCCTTGGTCGGGTCGCCGATGAGCAGGTCCACCTCAGCCGGGCGCAGGAACCGCTCGTCAAGGACCACGTGGTCCTCGTAGTTGAGTCCCGCTACCGAGAAGGCGATCTCGCAGAGCTCACGCACCTCGTGGGTCTCACCTGTCGCCACCACGTAGTCGTCGGGCGAATCCTGCTGGAGCATCAAGTACATCGCACGGACGTAATCGGCTGCGTAGCCCCAGTCTCGCTCGGCGTCCAGGTTGCCCAACGACAAGGTCTTGTCCAGCCCGAGCTTGATTCGCGCTACGCCGTTGGTCACCTTGCGCGTCACGAACTCCAGGCCTCGCCGCGGCGACTCGTGATTGAAGAGGACGCCCGAGGACGCGTGGAGGTCGTAGCTCTCGCGATAGTTGACCGTGATCCAGTGCCCGTAGACCTTGGCCACCCCATAGGGGCTGCGGGGGTAGAACGGCGTCTCCTCATCCTGAGGCACCGCCTGGACCTTGCCGAACATCTCCGACGAGCTGGCCTGATACACCCGGATCTCGGGATCCACCGTGCGGACCGCGTCGAGAACCCTCGTCACGCCGAGCGCCGTGGTCTCGCCGGTGAGGACCGGCTGTCCCCAGGAAGCCTGGACGAAGCTCTGTGCAGCGAGGTTGTAGACCTCCTGCGGACGGTGGTCGCGCAGGATGTGGATCAACGACACCTCGTCGAGAAGGTCGCCAGAGACCAGCGTGAGGCGATCCTGGATGTGGGCGATGCGCTCGAAGGTGACGGTGCTGGAACGACGCACCACCCCGATCACCTCGTAGCCCTCATCGAGAAGCAGCTCAGCGAGGTAGGAGCCGTCCTGCCCTGTGACCCCAGTGATCAGCGCCTTCTTCGCCATCGTGACTCCGCTCTCTCAATCGACTGTGTCCGTCCAGATCGGCCAGGACCTCGACCGAGACTAGTCCAGCGATGCAGCCGTACTGGGCCTCTTGGCCGTACCATCGGCCCATGCCCCGCGCCGGAATCGTGTCCTATCGGCTCGGGGGCACGGATGGGGTTTCCATCGAGGCTGCCAAGTGGTCAGCGGCGATTCAATCGCTCGGCTTTGAGGTGGATCAGATCGCTGGCGAGGGGGGCGAGGGCGTCACCATCATCGAGGGTCTGCGGCTCGACGACACCGTTCCTGTCGATGTCGAGGCGCTCACCGACGCACTCGACGGCCTCGATCTCATCATCGTGGAGAACCTCTGCTCGCTCCCGCTCAACCCTGCAGCCACCCACGCCGTGGCGGAGGTGTGCCGTGGTCGCCCGACGATCATGCGGCACCACGACCTCGCCTGGCAGCGAGCCGACACCGCCCATCTCTCGTTGCCAACCGATGATCCAGCGTGGCGACACGTGACGATCAACCAGCTCAGCGTCGCCGAGCTCGCGTCCCGCGGCTACACAGCCTCATGCCTCTACAACCGATTCGACATGGCGCCGCCGAGCGGAGAGCGATCCTCGACACGCCTGGCCCTCGGCATCGAGGACCACGAACTCCTCGTCCTCCAGCCGACCCGAGCGCTGCCTCGCAAGAACGTCCCGCTCGGCCTCGCCCTCGCTGAGTCGCTCGAGGCGACCTTCTGGCTCACGGGTGCGGCAGAGGACGGCTTCGAGCCTGACCTCGAGGAGCTCATCGAGGTCGCATCAAGCAGGTTCCTGCGCGGGAGTGGGCCCGGGACCATCGACGACGCCTACGCCGCTGCTGACGTGGTGGTGTTGCCGTCGACCTGGGAGGGCTTCGGGAATCCTGCCATCGAGGCGATCACGCATCGACGACCGCTCAGCCTGGCCCGGTACCCAGTCGCCCTCGAGATCCTCGCGACCGGCATCTCCGCCTTCGATCCAACCGCACCGGCCGAGCTGGCAAGGTGGCTTCGACACCCAGATCCTGAGCTACTCGAGCGGAACCTCGAGGTAGCCAGAGCACACTTCGACATCGCAGACCTGCCAGGAGCGATCGCACAGGTGATCGAGACCCTCTGAGCAGGGTCCGGCTAGTGGCGACCGGTAGCCTTGGGGGACGATGACCGCCGTCACCACCACCGAGGCCACCACGAGGCGCCTGACCGGCGAGGAGCGAAGGACGCAGCTGCTCGGCGTCGCTGCCATGCTCTTTGCCAAACGGGGATACCGCTCCACCACCATGGACGACGTGGCCGAGGCGGCGGGCGTCACCAAGCCGCTGCTCTACCAGCACTTCAGCTCGAAGCGAGCGCTGTACCTCGAGCTGGTCGATGCCCTGGCCTTCCAGATGCTGGCCGAGTTCGCGCTCGCCACCTCGACTGCTGCTGGCCCCAAGGAACAGGTCGAGCTCAGCCTGCGGGCCTACTTCCGCATGATGGTGGACGATCCAGCCGCCTTCCGACTCCTCAATGACCGTGACCATGGCGACGATGAGGAGCTCGGTCGTGCCATCAGGCGCGTCGAGCGAGCCCTTGTGACCGCGATCGATCCACTCATCGATGCCGGGCTCGAGCGAGACCACCGGCTCGTCCTCGCCGGCGGGATGCTCGGTATGGCCATCGGTGCCTCGTCTGCGTGGACGGAGCTCGGTGACGACGACTGGAGCCAGGCGGACGAGCGGGCTCGACACCTCGAGGCAGACCGCATCGCGCAGCGCGTCGCTGACCTCATGTGGGCCGGCCTCAGGGCCGTCCACGCCGACTGATCAGCCGGGTGGCACTCCCACTAAGGCGATGAGGACCTGGCAGAGCTCGAAGATCTCAGCCGCGCACCTGTCGTAGTCCTCCTGATCTCCACCTGCGGGGTCGAGCACGTCTCGATCGGCAGCGAGGTCGGTTGAGGCGAGGTTGAGCGCGGTCACCCTGTCGCCGAAGGGCTCGGGGCTGACCGGCAGCGCTCGAGCGAGGCGGTGGATGGTGGCGGTCTTGTGACCCGCTGCATCGTGGCGAGCCCTGACGTAGGCGACATGGTCGGCCTCCATGGCCACGATGACATCGGCCCAAGCGCAATCGGCGTCGGTGAGCTGGTGCGAGCGGTGCCGGCCGAGGCCCGCTGTGTCGAGCTCGCCGACAGCCACCAGCGCCTGCTTGGTCCGCATCCCCATCGGCTGTCCCTCGACCACATGGGTGCCGGCAGTCACGATCTCCACAGCTGCACCCTCGTGCTCGGCCAACTGCTCGAGCATGACGCCGGCCATGACCGAACGAGCGGCGTTGCCCGTGCACAGCGTGACGATACGGACCGGTCTCGTCACAGGTACTTCTTGCGTCGGAGCCACATGAGTGCGAACCAACCAGCGATAGGCGGAAGGTAGGCGGTGAAGAGGCGCTGGACGAACACGGCCGACACGGCGACATCCGTCGGGATCCCGGCTGCCTTCAGGCCGAGGATCATCCCGGCCTCGACCACGCCCATGCCACCAGGGACCGGTGATACCCCACCGAGCATCGAACCGAGCGTCAAGACCACGAGCAGCACAGGGAGCGAGAGGGAGTGGTGATACGCGCGCAGCGAGGTACCGAGGGCGAACGCGACCAGCAGCTGGGCGCCGATCTGGCCTCCGAAGATCTCCACGATCTTGGCCGGGCGCCCAGCGAGCACCTTGAAGTGGCTGATGCACTCAGTCAGGCGGGGGGCGATCTTGGCCTTGGCCATCCCCCGCCACCGAGGCACGACGAGCACGGCGGCGATCACGATGCCGACGACAGCGACTGCGATGAGCACGAAGACCAGCAATCCGCTCGTCGAGGACCCGCCGCTGCGCTGCGAGAGCAGATCATCGAAGTGGAGCGTGCCGATGGCGAACGGGATCGAGATCAAGAACAGACCACCCTTGACGATCCACGACGCTGTCGAGACGAGGACCCCCGAGCTCACCGCCACGGTCGTGTCCATGCCGTGCTTCTGGAAGAAGCGGACCCGAGCAGCAAGGACGGCAGGTGTGCCGAGTGCCAGCCCGCTGAAGGTGTTGGACAACTCGAGCATGATCAACGGGAACAGCGGCACGCTCATCGTGATCGAACCGAGCGTGGAGAAGGACGAACTGATGTAGGTGAGCTGGCTGATCACGGCTGTGACGATGACCCAGGGGATCGATGCGCTCTTCACTGTGGCGAACGAGCCGGCGACCTGGAGGAGGACCTCGATCAGCGCCCATCCGCCGATCAACGTCCCGACAGCCAAGATGAGCGAAGTCGCTGACGCGCGATGCAGCTCGGTCAGCTCTGGTGCCTCGACGCCACACGCAGCCGCGCCCTTCTCCCGCAGCTCCTTCAAGATGGCCTTGCCATGGAGCTTGCGAAGCGACGAGGTGAGGGGGTCGGAGATGGCCGCGTCCTGGAGGAATCCGAGGCTCGTCGAGAGTCGCTCTGTCCCGAGCGCCTGCTTGACCGCATCGACCGCTCGTTCGGTGGACGACACGAGCGCCAGTGTCACGAGGAGGGCGGCAGTGTCCGAGTTCAGGGCATCCTCGGTGGCGAACGCTGTGGCTCGATCAAACTCGATCAGCCCGCCATCGGTCGCTGACACCACCACGTGGTGGAGGTCGATCGCTCCGTGCGAGACCTTCGCCTCGTGGAGCGCCGCCACCGCCTCGGCAACCGCCTCGATCGCCTGGTCGCTGACCTCAGCCTTCTCCTCGACCATCTGGTCGAGGAGCTTGCCCGGTGGTCTCGACGTCACGACGAGCGCGTCTCGGGCCGGTCCGGCATACCCGGCGGCGACCATGCTCGAGGTCCGCCCCGAGGCCACGGTGGCGGCTTGCAGGGTGAGGTAGCTCTCGTGCTCGAGCTGCTGGGCACGCGTCAGCGCGAACGGTCCTGAGTCCTGCTTCAAGATCAACGTGCGGCCGATCTTGGCGAAGAGCTGGCTCTGCTCTGCATCTCGCCCATAGACAGAGATGTCGAGCGGTCCATGCTTCTCGCTCTGCCCGAGATAGCGAGCCACCCCCCAGCTCTGGAGCGGCGATGCAGTGACATCCGTGGCATCGACATCGAGCTGGCCGAGGAGTGCCTCGACGTCAGCCGCCGGGAGCACGCCGGTCGGGGTCCCGAAGATGAGGTGCGCCCCTGCAGCGGCCCCCCAACCCAACACCAGTGAGCCAACAAGGCTGAAAAGGAGTCCAGAGCCGTGGATCAGACCGGTGATGGCGGCGATGGCGATCAGGCTCTCGAGGAGTCGTTGGAGCCCCCGGCTCAAGTACGGGCGGAGGGTGAGCGCCGCGCCGACCGCTGCCGCGAGAATCGGCACGGGATAGCCCACGTTGACCCCGACGACATCCTGCTGGTCCACCCCTGCGCTGACCCCGAAGAGCTGTTGGACGGCAATGCAGCCGACGATCGCCAATCCAGCCCCGACAGCGAGGTCGCGCAGCACCTCGAGGCGCCGAAGCACGAGGGTCACGACGACAGCCCCCGCGAGCACGCCGAGGGTGCCGAGCAACCAGAGCAAGGTGAAGAGCCAGCTCAGACCGTGGGGTGGTGGGTGGACGAGATTCGACACCTGTTTCTGGAGCGACGAGCCCGGCGTCAGCTCGAGGCCGACCATGAGCACGATGAAGATCGAACCGATGAGGCGCGCCACGTCCGTGCCGTTGCGCCGGCGAACACCGTCCCCGCTCGGGGCGAACAGCAGGCGGAGCCACGGACGCAAGCTCTCGTGGTTCTTCGTTGCGTCTTTCGTGGTGGAGGTGGTCGCCATCGCTGGCCAATCGTAGAGCCGGCTCGTCGCCCACGATCCTGATGCTCAGCTCATCGTCGAAACTCGACCGTCCTGGGCAGCGGTGAGGTGACGACCGAGGTTGAGTGCGCCGAGGAGCCCGATGCCACAGCCGACCGCGATGCCGAAGGGCCACCACCCTCCCGCGCCGGCACCGAAGAAGGCGCCTGCGATCAGTGGGGCAAGGGATCCCGAGAGACCGAAGAGCAGACCGAAGGTGGCGTTGTAGCGACCTCGAAGGTGCTCGGGCGCCATGTCATTGACGAGCGCCGGACCGACTGGCGACCAGATGGTCTCGCCAATGCCGAAGATCGCCATCGAGAGACACAGCACCACCAATGCCACGGTTCGATCGACGTGTGGGCTGGCGCCGAAGAGCAGCCATGCCACAGCCCAGAGCAACGCCATCACTGCCATCATCCGAGTCCGGCTCCTCCCCTCCATAAACCGCAGGACGAAGAGCTGCCCACAGACGATCACAACCGTGTTGACGAACAACGCCACCCCAACTGCGCCGACCGCGAGATGGACTTGGTTGACGATGAAGAGCGACGCACCGGCGTCAAGCGATCCGTAGCCGCAGATGAGCAGCACCAGCGCAGTGAGGACGAAGCGCGCCAGCTGTCGGTCGGCCAGCACCTCGCGCCAGCCGCCGGGATCGCCATGGCGACGGGGCTTCTCGGCCACCACCGGGCCACCGAAGCGATGGAGGCGTAGCAACGGCAGCGCACTCGCCACGGTGAGCACCGCGGTGCCGAGGTAGAGGCGGGAGAAGCTGAGTGGATCGGTGAGGCTCACCACCGACGCTGAGATGAGGCCGCCCAGCCCGATGCCGATGTTGACCATCATGAAGTTCACTCCGTAGGCACGCTGGCGCTGCTCGGGGGCGACAAGGCGGGTGAGCAGCACGGTTCCGGGACCGAAGATCGCCCCATCGGTCACCGCCATGAGCAAGGAGGTGCTGATGATCCAAGGCTTCGTCGACGCAAAGGCCCAGCTCACGAGGGTGGCGGCATGGAGCATCAGCAGCACCACGATCACCCAGAAGGGTCCAACTCGATCGGTGAGCGTCCCGCTGAGCGGTGAGACCACGAGCGCAGCCACCGCGTTGGCGGCGAGCAGCGTGGTGGCGAAGCCCACGCTCAAGTGCCTGATGTCGTGGAGATAGAGCACGTAGAGCACTAGCGACAGGCCGATCCCGAGGCAGCACAGAAAGGTCGAGAGGTAGTACCAGCGAAGCGGGCCCTTGAGCAGGGCTCTGAACTCGGCGGGGACAAGAGTGCTCACCGATCGAGGCTACCCAGCACCGTCGACCGACGACGGCTCGAGCCGTAGGCTTGCTGCCAAGCCTGACGGAGGTCCTCCATGCAGATCGCAGCCCACGTTGCCATCGGCATCCTGGGCGCGAGCCTGGTCGTGTGGGCGGCGACGTCGGCGGCGATCACCTTCGTGGTCCCGAGGGGCACCCCGGTCGCCCTGACGAGGTGGGTGTTCACGGTGATGGCCTTCGCCTTCCGGGGCCTGGCCCTCCGAAGGAAGCGTGCCGCCAGCCAGGACGCGGTCATGTCGCTCTATGGACCTTTCGCCCTCTTGCTGCTGCCGATCGTTTGGCTGACAATCACCTTCGTCGGCTTCTCATTCATCATCTGGGGCCTCGGTGCGCTCTCGCCACATGAGGCGGTGCTCATGAGCGCCTCCTCGCTGTTCACGCTTGGCTCGGTCAGCGCCCACGACCTGCCGACCGCTGCCGCCAACGCCATCGAGGCTGGTCTCGGTCTCGGCTTGGTCGCCATCTTGATCTCGTATCTGCCCTCCATCTACTCCTCCTACTCACGCCGAGAGGGCAAGGTGACCGGACTCGAGGCCCAGGCAGGGTCACCACCATTCGCCGGGACGCTGCTCTATCGGCTCACGATGATCGAGCGCCTCGAGAACACAGAGCAGCTCTGGCACTCGTGGTCAGAGTGGTTCGCCGACATCGAAGAGACCCACACCTCAGTCCCTGCACTGGTCTTCTTCCGCTCTCCACAATCCGACCGTTCCTGGGTCACCGCGGCGGGTGCGATCCTCGACTCTGCGTCTTTCGTCGCCTCCTCGATCACGTCAGAGAAGCACCCTGAGGCTCAGTTGTGCATCAGATCCGGCTACTTGAGCCTTCGTCACATCGCTGGCTACTTCGGGCTGGAGTTCGATGCCAATCCCAAGCCTGACGATCCGATCTCCGTCACCCGCGAGGAGTTCGACAAGGTGTTCGCCAACCTCCGCGAGGCTGGCGCACCCATGGTCGACGACCAGGACGCCGCGTGGGCGTCTTTTGCGGGGTGGAGGGTGAACTACGACCGGCCGCTGCTCGAGCTTGCCTCGCTCACCATCGCGCCGCCGGCGCCATGGTCTTCAGATCGAGCTCCAATCCGACGGGCTCGCTTGCGCCGCTCTCGGCGAGGGTGACGCCGACGGTGTCGCATCTGTTGGACGCACTTCAGGCGACATCACACACGAGCCATCAGCGCGACAAGAACCACCAGGCCCTCCTCGAAAGTAACGACCGCCGGCTCGTGGCGAACTCGCCGGAGCAAGGGACAGTTGGCATCCTCTGAAGCGGTGTCACGTGGAGGGTCCACGAAGTAATCGAGCCACCGGAACATTCTCAGCGTGTCCCTTGGCAAGACCCGTTTGATTCACGT
>CAITOG010000146.1 GCA_903893955.1 uncultured Actinomycetes bacterium | reverse complement strand
GGTCGATGTCCTCGACTCGGACCTCGATCGCCTGTCCCAGGCTCAGCACGTCCTCGACCGCACCGACCCGCTTGCCGCCGGCGAGCGGCGAGAGCTTCGAGATGTGGAGGAGGCCATCACGGCCCGGAAGGATGTTGACGAAGGCACCGAACTTGGTCGTGTTGACGACCTTGCCCTGGTAGATCTCTCCGACCTCGGCCGTCGGGGGGTCGAGGATCAGCGAGATCCGGCGACGTGCCTCTTCGACCGCACGGCCGTCCACAGCACCGATGGTGACGGTGCCCACGACGCCATCGTCGTCGACGGCGATGTCGGCGCCAGTCTCCTGCTGGAGCGTGTTGATGACCTTGCCCTTGGGTCCGATGACCTCGCCGATCTTGTCGATCGGGATCTCCATCGAGACGATCTTCGGGGCGCTGGTGGCGACCTCCGAGCGAGGCTCGGGGATCGTCGACGTCATGACCTCGAGGATCTTGAGCCGTGCTTCCTTGGCCTGGTGCAGCGCCTGGGCCAGGACGTCGGCGGGAAGGCCGTCGATCTTGGTGTCGAGCTGCAGGGCGGTGACCGCATCGGCGGAGCCGGCGACCTTGAAGTCCATGTCGCCGAAGGCATCCTCGGCACCGAGGATGTCGGTCAAGGTGACGTAGGCGCCAGCCTCATAGATGAGGCCCATCGCGATGCCGGCGACCGGCGCCTTGATGGGCACGCCTGCTGCCATCAGCGACAGGGTCGACCCGCACACGCTGGCCATCGACGTCGAGCCGTTCGACGCCATGATGTCGGACACGAGCCGAAGCGTGTAGGGGAACTGGTCCTGGGTCGGGACGACCGGCAGGAGGGCACGCTCGGCGAGCATGCCGTGACCGATCTCACGACGCTTCGGTCCACGCATGAACCCCGTCTCGCCCGTCGAGTACGGCGGGAAGTTGTAGTGGTGCATGTAGCGCTTGGTCTCGTCCGGCGTGATCGTGTCGATCAGCTGGTTCATCCTCGGCATGCCCAGCGTGGTCACGTTGACCACCTGGGTCTCGCCTCGCTGGAAGAGCGCCGAGCCGTGCACCGTGGGGAAGAGGTCCACCTCAGCGGTCAGCGGGCGGATGTCGGCGGTGCCTCGACCGTCGATGCGCACGCCATCCTCGATCACGCGCTTGCGCACGAGCTTCTTTGTGAGCGAGCGGATCGCAGCCTTGATCTCGCCACCCCTGTCAGGGAAGCGATCGGCAAGCGTGGCGGTGATCTCGGCGCCGGCAGCGTCGAGGGCCGCGTTGCGCTCCGCCTTCGAGGTCTGCACGTTCGCTGCAGTCAGCGTCGCTGTCCCGGCTTCTTCGACGGCAGCGAAGACGTCGTCGCCATAGTCAGCCATCGTGGAGAAGGCGAGCGGCTGGATCGGGCCGCGCTCAGCGATGAAGTCGGCGACCAGCTTGCGCTGGAGGATGATCGACTCGCGGATCCACTGCTTCGAGGCCTCGAGACCTGCCGCAAGGACGTCCTCGTCGACCTTGGGGGCGCCAGCGGCGTACATGTCGAAGCTGCCCTCGGTCCCACCGGCCTCCACCATCATGATGGCGATGTCGGTGTCGTCGCCCTCCGAAAGGGCGCGTCCAGCGACCACCAGCTCGAAGGTCGACTCGTCACCCTGCTGGAAGGTCGGGTGGGGAATCCAGGTCCCGTCGGTGGTGTAGGCGATGCGCACCGCACCGATCGGTCCCTCGAAGGGGATCCCCGAGAGCATCAGCGCTGCCGAGGCGGCGTTGATCGCGATGATGTCGTGCGGGTTCTGCTGGTCAGCGCCGAAGACGGTGCCCACCACGTGGACCTCGTTGCGGAAGCCCTTCGGGAAGGACGGACGCAGCGGGCGGTCGATGAGCCGGCAGATCAGGATCGCCTGGTCTGAGGACTTGCCCTCTCGACGGAAGAACGAGCCGGGAATCTTTCCCGCGGCGTAGGTCCGCTCCTCGATGTCGACGGTCAGTGGGAAGAAGTCAGCGCCCTCTCGGACGTGACGGGCTGCGGTTGCCGTGGCGAGGACGATGGTGTCCCCGATGCGGGCCTGGACGGCCCCGTCGGCGAGTTGGGCGAGCTTGCCCGCCTCAAACGACAGGGTGCGGTCGGTCCCGGTGATGGGACCGCTCACGCGGATGGCATCTGCCATGATCGTATTCCTTTGTGTGTGGGACGACCCCGCTCCGGTTCCCAGTCGTCGACCATCTCGCCTGACCCCTCCTCGAGGGATCCGAGATGACCGGCCACTGGCAGCCGATGTCGGTTGCCGTCCGTTGTCATTCGGTCCGGTGCCGCTGTCGGCGGCGCCGGTCCAGCCTCGCTAGCGGCGGATGCCGAGCTTGGCGATGATCGAGCGGTAGCGCTCGACGTCGTTGTCCCGGAGGTAGTCGAGGAGGCGACGGCGGCGGCCGATCAGCTTCATCAGGCCCCGACGGGTGTGATGATCACCCTTGTGCACCTTGAGGTGCTCGGTCAGGTGGGAGATCCGGTCTGTCAGGAGCGCGATCTGGACCTCGGGGGAACCGGTGTCCGAATCGTGCAGCCTGTTGTCAGCAATGATCCCTTGCTTCTGCTGCTCAGCCATGCGTCGTCAATCCTCTTCAGTTTCGGGAAGGAACGGCCAGGGAATCGGTTGAGACCCTCGACCACATCGCCCGCGCACCTTGAACAAGGGCCCGGAACGTGCACCTCTCATGGTAGCAGGCTGCCGCTCTCAGGTGGCTGAGGGCCTAGGTGGCAGGCTCCGCCAGCGCACAGAGCTGGGCAGATCGCTCGACGTCAGCGCTCATCTGCTCGATCAACGCCTCGACAGAGTCGAAACGGGCCTCATCTCTGAGATGAGCGAGGAACGAGATCCTCGCCTCGTGGCCGTAGAGGTCGAGTTCAGCGCCGATCAGGTGGGCCTCGATCAGTGGGTCGGCAGACTCATAGAAGGTGGGGCGACGACCGACTGAGATCGCCGCCGGGTACCGGCCCACATCGGGATCTGCATAGAACCCGGCGTAAATGCCCACCTTCGGGATCGCCATCGTCGTCGGCACATGTACGTTCGCCGTCGGGAAGCCAAGCTCGGGCCCACCTCGACCGTCGCCGTGGCGCACCTCCCCTGCCACCTCGTGGAGCCGGCCCAGCAGCACCGCAGCGCTAGCCACGTCGCCTTCGCTCAGCAGCCGTCGGATCCTCGTCGACGAGATCGGATCATCGCCCGCCTCGCCGAGCGACACCCCCTCGACGCTGAAGCCCAGCCGCTCACCTTCTCGACGGAGCAGGTCGACGTCACCCTCTCGGTCTCGCCCGAAGCGAAAGTCCTCGCCGACGATGATCCGAGCGGCGCCGAGGTGCCCGACCAGCACCTCTTCGATGAACTCCTGAGCGGACTCCTGGGCACGATTGGAGTCGAACGGCACCACCGCCACCTCGTCGATGCCCTCCTCGGCCAATCGCTCGAGTCGCTGCTCGAGATTGCAGAGGAGCAAGGGAGCCATGTCGGGCCGCACGACCTCCGCTGGATGCCGATCGAAGGTTGCCACCACCGAGCGGAGGCCTCCCGCTCTGGCCTCATCGACCACGCGCCCGAGCGTGCGCTGATGGCCGAGGTGCACGCCGTCGTACACGCCAATCGTCACGACCGAGCTGTGAGGCTCGCGCAAGGTGCCGTCTGGCTCGAGGACTCGCATCAGAGAGGAAACCTAGACGCTGCAGGGCCCGTGTCGGATCGGCTCATCGTGCCACCATGACGACGGCGGGAGCGAGCTCGGCGGTGCCCTTGGGCTCGCACACAGCCACCAGCGCACCACCAGGCCCGAGCACGGCGACTGGCCCAGATCCACGCGAGGACCGAGGATCGTCGATCCGTCGTCCCGTGGCCAGCAACTCAACCTGGGCGTCGAGGACTTCGATCGAGGCGAGTCCTCGCATTGCTGCGGCCGGACTGAGCAGCATCGGGCTGGCCGCGGGGTCATTGGGGTCCGTTGCTGCGACGATCTCACCGAGGCGATGGGCGTCGGCGATGGTGAACACTCCGACCGAGAGCCGACGCAGGCCGGTCATGTGCGCCCCTCCCCCGAGCGACCGACCGAGGTCGTCGACGAGCGATCGGACATAAGTGCCAGAGGAGCAGGTCACCTCGAACCGCCACTCGCCCGGCTGTTCGCCAACTTCGAGGTCGAACCGCTCGACCCGCACCGGGCGTGGCGGCCGCTCGATCTCCTCGCCCCGTCTCGCCGCCTCATAGAGCCGCTCTCCGCCGATCTTGACCGCTGAGACCATCGGTGGGATCTGCAGGATGTCACCGGTGAGCGAGGTGGCAGCGGCCACGACATCGTTCGGCGCCACCGAGGCCATGTCGAAGGTGGCGGTGATGTCACCGTCGGCATCGAGCGTGGTGGTCGTCGCCCCGAGGAGCAGGGTCCCCTTGTAGACCTTCGAGGTGTCCTGGAGGTAGCGCATCAGACGCGTGACTCGCCCCACGCCGACCAACAACACCCCCGTGGCCGACGGATCGAGCGTCCCAGCGTGGCCTGTCCGTCGCTGCCGAAGGACCCCGCGGAGCTTCGCCACCACGTCGTGGCTCGTCCAGCCAGCCTCCTTGTCGACCACGACGAGCCCATCAGGGCCGTCGGTGCCTCGACGTCGGCTCACGCGTCGTCCGGGCGCCCCTCACCCAGGCGGCGGAGCGCGTCATCGATGGCTGCGCCCTGGGTGATCGCCGGATCAAGCTCGAAGGTGAGCTTGGGCGTTCGTTTCATGTGGGACTGACGGCCGACCTCTGCCTGGAGGGCGTGGCGACGCTCGTCGAGCGCCTCGATGGCATCCTCGTCAAGCGAGGAAACGTACACGGTCGCATTGCGCAGATCCGGCGAGGTCGACACCTCGGTGATCGTGAGCATCCGAAGCCGCTCATCGGCATCAGCCAAGCGCTCGATCTCGTCCGCGAGGACCTCGCGCAGCAGGTTGTTGACTCGACGGCTTCGCGGGTAGGAGGCTGCGCCGCCATACGCTCGGTCCTGGGGTCGCTTCGCCACCCGCTCAGGTCCTCGGAATCTCGCGCTCCTCGAAGGTCTCGATGATGTCGCCATCCTTCAAGTCCTGGTAGTCGGTCAGCCCGATACCGCACTCGTAGCCGGCTGCGACCTCGCGAGCATCGTCCTTGAACCTCTTGAGCGAGGAGATCGCGCCCTTCCAGATGACGGTGCCATCGCGCAGGAAGCGGACCTTTGAACCCCTCGTGATGGTGCCCTCGCGGACGTAGCAACCGGCGATGGCGCCGACCCGCGGAATCCGGAAGACCTCGCGGACCTCCGCCTCACCGGTGACGACCTCTTCGAACTCTGGCGCCAGCATTCCGATCATCGCCGACTCGATGTCCTCGATGAGCTTGTAGATGATCTCGTACGTGCGAACCTCGACATGCTCAGATGCCGCCATCTCACGGCTGCGCCGATCCGGTCGGACATTGAAGCCGATGATGGTGGCGTTCGAAGCTGCAGCGAGCTGCACGTCGTTCTCGTTGATGCCACCGACACCGCGTCGGATAAAAGCAAGCTTCACGTCGTCACGCTCGAGCTTGCGAAGACTCTCGGTGCAGGCCTCGAGCGAGCCCTGCACATCGGCCTTGAGGACGACGTTGAGTGTGGCCGTCTCGCCTCGCTGGATCTGCTCGAACAGGTCCTCGAGTCTGGCCCCTGCTGCGGAGGGAGCCGGCGCGTGGCCTGACAACCGCATCCGCTGTGCCCTGGTCTCGCCGAGGGTGCGGGCGTGACCGAGGTCGGTGGCTGTACGGAGTTCGTCGCCGGCATGCGGCGGCTCAGAGAAGCCGAGCACCTGCACCGGAGTCGAAGGCCCTGCTTCCTTGATCTGCTTGCCGTGGTCGTCGATGAGGGCCTTCGCCTTGCCCCACGCCGCCCCAGCCACGATCGGATCGCCGACTCGAAGCGTCCCGCGCTGGACGATGACCGTCGCCACGGGGCCTCGCCCGACCTCGAGCTCTGCCTCGAGCACTGCTCCACGAGCCCGGCCGTCGATCGGGGCACGAAGCTCCTCGATCTCGGCCACCACCACGAGCTGCTCGAGCAGCTCATCGATGCCAGTGCCCTGGAGTGCGGAGACCTCGACGACGATCGTCTCGCCGCCCCACTTCTCAGGGACCAGCTGATGTTCGGTGAGCTGCTGGAGGACCCGGTCAGAGTTGGCGTCGGGCTTGTCCATCTTGTTCACGGCGACGATGATCGGCACCTCAGCAGCCTTGGCGTGGTCGATCGCCTCGACGGTCTGCGGCATGACGCCATCGTCGGCAGCGACGACGAGGATCACGATGTCAGTCACCTGTGCGCCCCGTGCACGCATCGCGGTGAAGGCCTCGTGGCCAGGGGTGTCGATGAAGGTGATCGGGTGCCCTTGCCACTCGACCTGGTACGCGCCGATGTGCTGGGTGATGCCACCAGCCTCCCCGGCGACGACGTTGGCCGAACGGATCTTGTCGAGCAGCAGGGTTTTGCCGTGGTCCACGTGTCCCATGACGGTCACCACGGGTGGGCGGGGCTGGGTCTCGCCCTCCTCCTCTTCCTCGTCCTCCTCGAAGAACTTGGCCAGCAGCTCGGCCTCTTGCTCCTCGCCCGGGTCGACGAGGCGCACCTCGGCCCCAAGCTCGGCTGCGAAGAGCTCGATCATGTCATCGCTGAGCGACTGGGTGGCGGTGACCATCTCGCCCTGGAAGAGCAGGAAGCGGATCACGTCACCAGCTGATCGGTTCAATTTCGAACCGAGATCTCTTGCCGTCGAGCCTCGTTCGACGATGACCTCACCCTCGGGCACAGGTGCCGTCGAAGGTGCGTACTCGGTCATCTGCGTTGGCTCGAGCTCTTCGGTGTTGCGACGGCGACGACGCGCACGACGCTGCGGCGGTCGCTGGCCACGACCACCGGGGCCACCACGTCCACCGGGAGGGCCGCCTGGAGGCGGTCCGCCGAAGCCGCCGCCACCGCCGGGTCGACCGCCGTAGCCACCGCCACCGCCGCCGGCTGGACGACCGCCGTAGCCGCCGCCACCAGCGCCAGCTGGACGACCGCCGTAGCCGCCGCCACCTGGGCGCGGTGCACCTGGCGGACCGCCTGGGCGACCGCCGGGACCTGGCGCAGGGCGTCGACCGCCAGCAGGCGGTGGCGGGATCGGCTTGCCGGTCGGACTCAATGGCGCTCGGCGAGGCGGAGGCGGGATCGGCTTGCCGGTCTCAGAGAGCGGCGGACGCTGGGGTGCCGGCCGGCGGGCAGGGTCACCTGCCGGCGGGCGTGGTGGCGCCGACGGGACACCAGGAGCGGCCGCGGCCGGTGCGGTTGGGATCGACGGTGCAGGTGCTTCGTCGTCGGCTGCAGCCGGTGCCACAGGGGCCTTCGGTGCAGGCTTCGGCGCCGTCGGCCGGGCCGAGCTGACGAGACGACGAGGCGCAGCAGGTGCGTCGTCACTCGGCGCTGGCGCCGCCTCGGCAGGTGCCTCGGGAGCTGTGGGGGCGGCAGCCTTTGCGGCCTTGGTCGCCTTCGTGGCCTTTGCTGCGCTGGGTGCCTTGGCGGGCTCCTCAGGCTGCACCTCTCGGCGCAGACCCTCGGCGTCGGCCTTTCGGCGGACACGGTCCGCCTGCGCATCCTCGATCGATGATGAGTGACTCTTGACGCCGATGCCAAGGCCGACAGCCAGGTCGACCGTCTCCTTGTTGGTCAGGCCAAGCTCACGAGCCAGCTCGTAGACGCGGATCTTCTTGGGCAAGGTTTCCTCGGTGTCTCACTCACGCCACCGCCCG
>CAITOG010000145.1 GCA_903893955.1 uncultured Actinomycetes bacterium | reverse complement strand
CGCACGTCGGACAGGTGACGTGCTCTGCCTCCAGCGAGTGTCAGATCGCGTGGTCGACCTTGATGGGATCAGGTGCGCCAGGCCTGAAGGCGAGGAACTGCGTGACGCGGTGCTCGCAGAGTGGCTGCGGGTGCGAGAGGTGGTCGGCGAGTGAGCGCTCGTCGGGGGCCAAGCGTCGAGCCGATGCTCCAGATGCACCTCGCCGACCCGTCGTCTATGGGTGCTGCTGGCGAGGCAGTGCGCGCCATCGCCGACTCAAGAGGCCTCCCCGCAGTCCGCTCCACCCGCATCGAGGCGGTGGTCGAAGAGCTCGTGCGTGAGGCCTTCGAGCGCGAAGCGGTGGCAGGCAGCGAGGAGGTGGTGGTCGAGGTTGCCTTCGATGGCGGCTCGCTGTGGGTGAGCGTGCTCGATCACCGGCTCCCACTCGATCCGCTGCAGGTGCGGCACCTCTCCTCGAACCGGCTGGCGGCCCTCGGCTTCGTGGACGCGCTCAATGTCGGGTTTCAGGGCGGCAGCGGAAACGTGGTCCACGTCGAGGCTCGCCTCGCCGGTGATCTCGAGGGAACCCACGAGCCTCACGAGAGCGACTTGGCCCACGACACGACACAGGAGCTCATCGACTCGGTGATCATCAGGCGGATGGTGCCTGATGACGCTCCGAGCCTGATCCGCTGCCTCTATCGCAGCTACGGCTACTCCTATCCGGATCGCGACCTCTACGACGTCCATGCGATCCGGCGACTGCTCGCCACCGAGACGATGCTCTCAGTGGTGGCGGTGCTGCCCGATGGCGAGGTCGTCGGGCATCTCGCTCTCGTCTACGAGGAGCCTGGCGATCTCTCGCCGGAGTCCGGTCGCTTGGTCGTCGATCCCCGACTCCGTGGCCACCACTTCACGGAACGACTCAACGTCCTGAGAGCTGAGCTGGCCGAGCTCACGGGCATGGTCGGGATGTGGTCGAAGGCGGTGACGAACCACCCGATCAGCCAGCACCTCGCGGTCAGCTACGGTGCGACCGAGGTCGGGCTGCTCATCGGGTCGCAACCCACCGAGGTCGTCCAGGTCGGGCAGCCAAATCCTGAGGCGGGGTGGCGGAGCTTGATGTTGCTCTATCGCCCGGCCACCGCGATCGCGCCACGGCGCTGCGTGCTGCCTGCTCACCTTGCCCCGATGCTCGAGGAGCTGGCTGACCGCACCGGGATCCCTCGAGAGGTGTCGACGACGTCGACCGACCCGGTGGCGAGTCGTACCTCGCTTCGCACCCACCTCCACCCTGAGCACGGACTTGCCCACCTTCGGACGCGTACGATCGGGCGCGATCTGCGGCGACGGGTGGTCCACGAGCTTCGGGGCCTGGCCGCGGTTCGACCTGGGGCGGTCCACCTCGACATCCCCTTGGCTGATCCTGGTGCCGCCTGGGCCGCGGGTGAGCTCGAGCACCTCGGCTTCTGCTGGGCGGGGTGGATCCCTGAGCTCACCGGTGCAGGTGACGTCCTGCGCTATCAGCGGGTGGGGGATCACCTGGTCGATGTCGACCACATCGAGGTGGCATCGGAGCACGGTGCGGCGATGCGCGACTTCACCTTGGCTGAGTGGCATCGGGTCAAGCGGGCCAAGCTGACCGGCGCGTGAACGTCAGCGAAGCCGAGCGAGCCCGCTGGCGCTGAGCTCGAAGACCTCGTCCATCGCCGCTGCATCAGCCGGCCGGTGGGTGACGATCACCAGCGCACGATCCTTGAGCCGAGCGTCGAGCTCCGCGATCACCCGCTCGGCCGTCGCTTCGTCGAGGCCCTCGGTTGGCTCGTCGATCAAGACGATCGGTGCGCTCGAGAGCAGCGCCCGAGCGATGCCGACGCGCTGGCGCTCGCCGCCCGAGAGGTTGCCGCCGAGCTCGTCGATGGCGATCCCACTCGCTTGGCCCTGTGATCGAGCACCGAGGCCGACAGCTTCGAGGACGTCGTCGACCTCGGCGTCGGTGCTGTCAGGACGGGCCAGGTGCACGTTGGCGGCAAGGGTGGTGCTGAAGGTGTGGGGGTCCTGCTCGACACAGAGCACACGGGACCTGGTCTGGCTCCCAGTCAGCTCGTCGAGGGGAGCACCCTCGATCGAGACCTGACCAGCCCAGGGCGGCGTGAAGTGGGCCAGCGCGTCGAGCAGGGTGGACTTGCCAGCACCGCTCGACCCGACGATGGCGATGCGGCTGCCCGGCGAGATGACGAGGTCGAGCGGTCCGGCCAGCGGACCGTCGTGGCCCAGCACGACCTTCGTCAGCTCGGCGGTGTCAGCGGTCGCCACGTCGTGGACGACATGGCTCGGATCTGGCCAGGCCGATGGCATCGAGAGCAGCGCCTCAAGGCGCTGCTGTGCCGCCCTGTCCTCCGGAAGACCGCCGAGCGCAGGGGTCATGGCGGCCGTGACCTCGAAGGCGGCCATGGCCAGGAGCGGCAGGACCGCCACCGAGGTGGCAGCCAGCGCGCCGGTGTTGACCGCAGCTGCCGAGAGCCGGGTCATGAGCAGGATCGTTCCCCCGACCACCAGCACCGATGCCGCAGCCACCGCGCCTCGGCGCCGCGCCAGTCGCTGGCGCAATTTGGCGGTAGTGCGGTCGGTCACGTCGAGCTCGCCCAGCAGCGAGTCGAGCCGTGGGGAGGTCGAGAGCTCAAGCGGCGCCGAGGTGACCTCCACGAGGAGGCGGTGCCGCGCTTGGAGTGCGTCCTCGAGCAGTCGCTGGGGGTTCTCGGCCAGACGCCGAGCGGTGAGGGGGAGGGCCACGGTGGCGATCGCAAGCCCTGCGGCCAGCGCGAGCGCTGCCCCCGGGACGATGAGGCCTGCCAGGAGGATCGAGTAGATCCCGGCGATCGCCCCGACCACTAGCGGCGGCAAGACACCCACGTAGAGGTGCTCGAGTGCGTCGACATCGCTGATGGCACTCCTGGTGATCTCGGCGTCGTGGTGGGCGCCGAGGCCCCCCGGGACGAGGCGACTCATAGCGCGGAAGACCGCAAGCCGGGTCGAGGTCAGGGTGTGGAAGGCGGCGTCGTGGATCGCCAAGCGCTCGAGGTACCTCGCCACAGCGCGACTGAGGGCGAACAGCTGGACAAAGCCCATGAGCACGGCGAGGGAGAAGACCGGTGGACGGAGCGATGAGCGCACGATCAGGAGTCCCGAGCACGCCATCAGGCCGATGCTCGAGAGTGCGGTGATGAGGCCGAAGGCCAGCGCCCACGCGGCCTTGGCCGGTGCAGCCCGAACTGGCGACAGGACCGAGATCGAGGGGTCGAGCTCACGCATGGAGCCTCCTCCCGCCGAGGTCGATGACCAGATCTGTCGGGAGGAGAAGGCTCGGCTCGTGCGTCACGAGGACTCCCGTCACTCCCTCCCATCGGTGCCTGATGATGGCCGCCGAGTCGAGCGCACTCGTGGCATCGAGATGCGAGGTCGGCTCGTCGAGCGCAACGAGCCGCGGCGAACCGAGCAGCGAGCGCAGGAGCGCGAGGCGGTGGCGCTCTCCGCCGGAGAGCTGTCGAAGCACCTCCTCTGGAGAGCGCTCGAGCAGGGAGCGGTCGGTCGCCACGACCTCGTGGAGACCGATGGCGTCGAGCATCGCCAGGAGCTCGTCGTCGTCGATGTCGGGCTCTCGAAGCGCGATGGCGTCGCGCAAGGTCCCGCCGATGAGGTGAGGATGCTGGGGGAGCCAGCCGAGAGAGCGTCGCCAAGCGATCGGGTCGAGATCTGCCAGGTCCACATCGTCGATGAGGATCCGCCCCTTCATGGGTTCGTGGGCGCCGAGCAGCGCT
>CAITOG010000144.1 GCA_903893955.1 uncultured Actinomycetes bacterium | reverse complement strand
GCTGCTGTCGCCGCCCTGCTCGCCATCCCGGCGATGGCGGTGATGGCCTGGGCACTCGGCGAAGCACGACCGAGGCGGCGTCGGCGCCTGGCTCGGGTGGGCTGGTGACCGACCTCCTCGGGAGATTCCGCCGGCGCCGCAGCCAACCCAAGATGCGAGAGCGCCGAGGCGTCTCGATGGCGGACATCGTGCCGTCGCCTGACGAGATGCCGGGACGCCCTGACATCCGCCTGCTCGTGATCGGTGGCGTGGCGGTGATCCTGTTCGCCGTCCTCGTCCTGCGGCTCTTCTCGCTCCAGGTCGTCAATGCCTCGAGCTTCAAGGCGGCCGAGTCGGCCAACAAGGTCAGGATCGAGCCGTTGCCCGCCCCTCGAGGCCTGATCACGGCTCGCTCAGGCACGATCCTCGTCGGCAACCAGGCGAACCAGGAGATCGTGCTCAGCCGTGAGGTGGCGTCGCAGAACCATCAGGTCATCGGCCAGGTCGCCGCCCTCGTCGGCAAGACACCGAAGGAGGTCAAGGCGATCCTGAACGACCCCCGCTACGACCCGTACCAGCCGGCGCCGGTGCTGGCTGATGCACCGCCGGCGACGATCCAGTTCCTCGAGCAGCACCAGTCGGAGTACCCGGGCGTGAGCGTGCAGCAGTCGACGACCCGTTCGTACCCACAAGGTGGCACCGTGGCTCCGAACGTGCTCGGGTACGTGAGCGCCATCAATGCTGCAGAGCTCAAGGCCAACAAGGCCAAGCACTACACGCAGGCATCGACCTACGGGCAGGCTGGCCTTGAGAACTACTATCAAGAGGCGCTTCGTGGCGTCGACGGCTACGAGGCGATCCAGGTCAACGCCCGCGGCGAGGTCCAGGGCGTCGTGGCCGCCAAGGCGCCGGTCGCCGGCAGCACCCTGGTCACCAATATCGACCTTGGCCTGCAGCAGACCCTGCAGAACGACTTGGCGTCCCAGGTGGCCGCTGACCGACAGACCGTCGACCCTCGTTCTGGGGTCTACCCGCCAGCCCCCAATGCTGCGGCGCTCGTCATGGACCCCCACACTGGCGCGATCTTGGCCATGGCCAGCTATCCGAGCTACGACCTCAACGTGTGGACCGGGGGGATCTCGCAGTCCTCGCTCGACTCGATCCTCAAGTCGGGAGCGCTCAACAACTACGCCCTCGAGGGCCTCTACACCCCAGGCTCAACGTTCAAGATGATCACCGCCACAGCCCAGCTCCAAAACGGGATCATGGGGGCAGACCAGTACGTCGACGACACGGGCACCTTCAAGACGCCTGGCTGCCAGGTCCACGGTGCCGGCTGCAGCTTCCACGACGACGAGAACGGTGGCCTCGGCGAGGTCAACCTCCCGATGGCGCTCACCAAGTCGAGTGACTACTACTTCTACAACATCGGCTATCTCTTCGCCGTCCAGCAGTCCAAGTACGGCACCGAGCCGATCCAGCACGTGGCAGGGGAGTACGGCATCGGCGTCCCCTCTGGCGTCGACCTGCCAGGCGAGTCTCTCGGTCGGGTGGACTCCAAGACCGTCCGACAGCAGCTCCACCAGATCAATCCCACTGCCTTCCCGAACACGACCTGGTACGTCGGCGACAACATCGAGATGGCATTCGGGCAGGGTGGCACCGTCGTGACCCCCTTGGAGATGGCAGTCGCCTACTCGACGCTGCTCAACGGTGGCACCCGCTACGCACCCCAGGTGGTTGCTGGCACTGTGTCGCCCGGCGGCCGGGTGGTGACCAAGAACGCACCGAGAGCGACCGGCCACCTGGCGCTCACCCCGGCGATCACCACGCCGATCATCCAGGGTCTCGAGGGCGTCGTCCAGGACCCGAGCGGGACGGCTTACACCGCTTTCCAGCAGAACGCGCACTTCTCTGAGGCCAGCTTCCCGGTCGGCGGCAAGACGGGCACCGCCTCGAACTCGCCCGGCCAGGAGCCGAACTCGTGGTTCGTCGGCTTCGGCCCTGGATCCAACCCCAGCTACGTCGTCGTCTGCGTGATCGACCAGGGTGGCTATGGCGCCAACGCTGCGGCACCGTTCGTGGCCAACATCTTCAACTACCTCTCGACCAACCCGGTCCAGCCTGTGGTCTTCCCGACCGCCAAGAACCCGGCCACGTCCACCCCGCCGTCCACAGTGCCTCCTGCGGGCGCCTCGGCACCCACGACCACTACCACTGCAGCCGGCTGACACCTCGTCGGCTGGCCATCGGGTCGGCGCCGTAGACTCATCGCTCATGGAGTCGCTCTTCTCGTCGATCGAGCCACTGCTCTTCGCAGTCGAGAAGCCCGCCCGCTACGTGGGCGGCGAGCTCGGCTCACAAGAGCCTGTCCACACCGAGGACACCGTCGCGTGGCTGCTCGCCTATCCGGACACCTATGAGATCGGGCTGCCCAACCAGGGCCTCCAGATCCTCTACGAGATCATCAATGAGAACCCGCGGGCCGTCGCCGAACGGACCTACGCACCATGGACCGACATGGAGTCGGCGATGCGAACCTCGGGCATCCCGCTCTTCAGCGTCGAGAACCACTATCCCGCCGCCGGCTTCGACCTGATCGCCTTCAACCTCTCCGCAGAGCTGACCTACACCAACCTGATCAACATGCTGGATCTGGCCGGCATCCCGCTCCACACGGCTGACCGGACCGACGACACCATCGTCCTGGCCGGAGGGCACTGTACGTACAACCCCGAGCCGCTCGCCGACTTCCTCGATGCAGCGGTGCTTGGTGACGGCGAGGAGGTCGTCACCGAGATCACCGAGGCGGTCAGGACGTGGCGAGCAGGTGGCGCAGGCGACCGCAGCGAGCTCCATCGGCTGCTGGCCCAGATCGAGGGCGTCTATGTCCCGTCGCTCTATCGGCCGGTGTTCGACGGCCCTGTCCAGATCGGCCTCGAGCTGCTGGATCCGGTCGCACCACGAGTGGTCGAGAAGCGGACGATCGCCGATCTCGGCGAGTGGCCCTATCCGAAGAGCCAGCTCGTCCCGCTCACCGAGGTGGTCCACGATCGGCTCAACGTCGAGGTCTTCAGGGGCTGCACGCGAGGTTGCCGCTTCTGCCAGGCGGGGATGATCACGCGTCCCGTCCGAGAGCGCCCCGCCGCCCAGGTCGCCGAGATGGTGGCCGCAGGTCTGGCGCGCACCGGGTACGACGAGGTCGCACTGACGTCCCTGTCGACAGCGGACTTCTCCGGTATCGAGGACACCGTCAGAGGCATCGTCGATGATCCGCTCAATGACGGGCGAGTCTCGGTCAGCTTGCCGTCGCTGCGCGTCGATGCGTTCACGGTGGCGACGGCTGC
>CAITOG010000143.1 GCA_903893955.1 uncultured Actinomycetes bacterium | reverse complement strand
GGTTCGACTCCCTTTGTCTCAAACAGTGAGTCCAGGGTCGTTCCTCGGGATCATGTCGTGATACCGATCTCGCCCCAGTTCTCAGTGAGCGCGCTGAGTGAGTACCGACTGTTCCGAGTCACTGACGCTGGTCAGATCCTGTTCCAGGTCTCGGGAAAGACCGACGGGCTTCCGCTTCGAATTGCCATCATGGATCACTGGGACGGCAGCACATGGCAGTCCGGCGCCAGTGACATCGGGCCAGCCGGTGTCTTCGAGCGAGTGAGCGGGAGCCTTGCCAACCAAGGTGGCGGAGGGGCACTTCGAGGTGTGACGGTGACGGTCGCAGGTCCCTGGCACGGACAGGTATGGGTGCCGCAGATCGGTGTTCCCCGCGCGATCGCCTTTCATGGACCTGACGCATCGGGAGCCCTGACGGGCCTTCGGCTCAATCTCTCGTCTGGGACGATGGCCGTCCAAGGCGGCTTGATTGCGGGCACAGTGTTGGCACAGGCCACGCCATCACCGTATGCACCGACCGATCCACCACAATCGACGACCGCCATCGATGCGGGACTCGTCGCCCCACTGCCCAGACTCTTGGCGACAAGCGCCTGCCAGGCACACCGAGAGCAGGTGGCGGAGCTCAACTGCCTGGCTGATTTCCTAAAGGGTAACGGGGTCTTGAGCCATGGGCAGAATCATCAACCCGTGTCGCTCGCCGGTGCCTCGGCATCCAGGCTTACGAGCATCGCCGCTGCACTCGGCGGTGCAACTGGCTCCACGAGTGGCATGCAGCCTTCCTCAGCCGGTGACGCAGAGCAGTATGCGTCGCTGCTCGCGCTCGCGGGGACCCAGATCGGGGTTCCGTCTCGGGTCGTCGTCGGGGTGCGATCAGTGACCGACGGTCCGATTCGAGGCAAGCAGATCACTGCATGGGCTGAGGTGTGGACCGGGTCGATGTGGAAGATGCTCGCTGATCCTGTCCCGACGAACACGCAGTTGCCGACGAAGCAGCAGAACAACACCACCGTCGCCCCGGTTCCCATCATCCCTCCGAGCCACTCGCTTCCCCCTCTTGGGTACCGCTCGTCGGGATCGAGTTGCAAGCCGGGATCCCACAAGGCAGGTTGCACCTCCTCGCCGTCTGCCTCCTCGACCTTCGAGATCCCAGCGTGGGTCGGTCCGGTGGTCGGCATTCCCTTGGCCGTCGTGGCCGCCCTGCTTGCGGTCACGTTGGGACTCATGGGTCTCAAGATCCAACGCCGCCGGAGGCGACGGAGCGCCGGCACCCCGTCGATGCGGATCAGTGCCGGCTGGAGAGAGCTGACCGATGTCATGCGTGACACGGGTCGAATCCTGCCAACCTCGTCCACCCGCCGTGAGACTGCAGTGCTGCTCGGCGTGCACGGGATCACCCGGGCTGCCAAGACCGGTGACACGCTCCTCTTTGGGCCCGGGGAGCCCAACGACGGTCAAGCTGAGACGTATTGGTCCGACGTCGACGCGACGAGCGCGGCGGTCCTGGCCTCGCTTCGGCCCTTCGATCGATGGAAGGCTCACGTGAACGTCACGTCGTTCGGCATCGGTGAGTGGGTCGATGCAGGCGCCGCATGGATCCGTGCGCGCGCCGTCCATCTCTGGGGCATCGTCAGAGAGAAAGTGGGAGGATTCGGACAGTGAGGCTCTTGCTCTCCCTCCAGCAACAGGACGGGTCGGTCAGCGACGTTGTGGTGGGGGCTGATGCCACCGCCACTGTCGGCGACACCGCGGCTGCCCTTGTCTTCCAGCCCCCAGCGTCGGCCACACTCGAAGTGAACACAGGTGGCGGTTGGCGGGAGGTGGATCCCGCGCTTCAGCTCGGGGAGTCACCGATCGGCTCGGGAGCAACCGTGCGGGTCGTCTCCTCCAAGCGCACGCCATCGAGCTCTGGGCGCTACCTCAGCATCATCCAAGGGCCCGGTAAGGGCCGTCGCCTCGTGCTCCGGACAGGCTCGAACACCAGTGGTCGTGATCCCTCCTGTGACATCGTCATCGATGACTCGATGGTGTCGCGTTTCCATGCTCGGGTGTTGGTGGGCGAGCACGTCGAGATTGTTGACGAGGATTCGGCGAACGGGCTCATCTCTGGTGGCGACCTGGTGCAGCGAATGGTCCTCTCTCCCGGCGACACGGTGATGGTCGGGGACTCGGTCCTCTGCCTTGTTGAGGAACCACGTGCGACGACGACGCCAGCTGCACCGTCGGGATCGATACCGTTCAATCGCTCGCCACGGGTCGTCCCACCGTTCCCAGGCGAGGAGTTCGTGGCGCCTGAACCACCACAGCCCGTGCGGACACAACCGATTCCGTGGACAGCCGCAGCAATTCCGTTGTTCATGGGACCTGCCATCGTCCTCTCTGGCGGAAACGCGAAGTACCTGTTGTTTGTCCTCCTCAGCCCGATCATGGCTGTCGGCGGTTACTTCCAGAACCGAGCGGCAGCTCGGCGGGAGTACAGGGAAGAGCTCGAGCAGTTTGAGAACGACCTCGCCGGGCTCGTCGCTGCGCTTCGCCAGTCACAGGATGCTGAGCGCGAGGTTCGCTTGATGGAGCACCCCTCGGTGGCTGAGTCGGTCTCCGCCATCGAGTCACTCGCACCGTTGCTCTGGACGAGGCGGCGAGAGCATGACTCCTTCGGGGATCTCCGTCTTGGCATCGGTCGACAACCGAGTCGGACGGTGGTCGAGCGGCAAGGGATCTCGAAGGCCACGTGGGAGCTTCGAGAGCAGCTTGAGCGCTCCGTCGAGCCCTTTGCCACCATCGACCACGTCCCAGTCCCCTGTCACCTCATCGAGAGTGGGGCACTTGGCGTGAGCGGTCCCCACTCGGTGCGTGAAGGCGTGGTGGCGGGGTTGGTGACCCAGCTGACTGCGCTCCACTCTCCGGCGGACCTCAGTATCGCCGCGGTGGTCTCTCCATCTGGAGCGGTGGGCTGGAACTGGCTCAAGTGGCTCCCCCACGTGACCACGGAGGGTCATCCTCTCGGCCTCCAGTCGCTCGCTGAGACGGCTGGTGGGGTCGCCACGCTCACCGCTGAGATCGCAGGCCTCATCGAGCGCCGCACCGAGGCTGGGACGGACGGAAACAACGATCCTCTCCTCGTCGTTGTGGTGGACGACGACGCACCCTTCGTTCGAAGCACGATGGTTGACCTGGCAGAGCGAGGACCCGCGGTCGGGGTTCACGTGGTGTGGTGCGCCGACCGCACGGCACAGCTGCCCGCAGTGTGCCGAACCTTCCTCGAGGTGACGGCCGACAGCACAGGAGCAGCGACCGGCAAGGTGCGAGAGGGGGAGCGGGTCTGGCCGGTGATCACCGAGTCAGTCGACCGGTCGACGGCTGCCTGGCTGGCCCGTCGCTTGGCGCCGGTTGTGGATTCGTCGATCTCAACGGCGAGCGAGAGCGACATACCCGCGAGAGTCTCACTTGTGGGCGAGATGGGTCTCGAGATGACGAGCTCGCCAGACTTCATCATCGAGCGCTGGCGCGAGTCAGGCTCGCTGCGCGAGGACGAGGGTGGGGGAAAGCTCAGAAGAGAGAACGGACTCCGGGCCATGGTCGGGCGGACAGACCTCGATCCCCTGTATCTCGATTTGCGGGCACAGGGTCCCCACGCCCTGGTCGGTGGTACCACCGGAGCTGGCAAGAGCGAGTTCCTCCAGACCTGGATCCTCTCGATGGCAGCACGGCACAGCCCGGAGCGAGTGACCTTTCTCTTCGTCGACTACAAGGGCGGCGCAGCGTTCGCCGAGTGCACCGCACTGCCGCATGCGGTCGGACTGGTCACCGACCTGTCCCCCCGCCTCGTCCAGCGTGCCCTCCGTTCGCTCAATGCCGAGTTGCGATACCGAGAGCACATCTTGAATCGCAAGAAGGCCAAGGACCTCATCGAGCTCGAGCAGCGCCGGGACCCCGAGGCTCCCCCGAGCTTGGTCATCGTGGTGGACGAGTTTGCCGCGCTGATTCAAGAGGTGCCCGAGTTCGTCGACGGTGTCGTGAACGTCGCTCAGCGCGGTCGATCGCTCGGGCTCCACTTGATTCTCGCCACCCAGCGACCTGCGGGTGTGATCAAGGGCAACCTCCGAGCGAACACCAACCTCAGGGTGGCGCTTCGGGTTGCCGACGCCGAGGACTCGTCAGACATTGTTGGCGTCAACGACGCGGCGCACTTCGATCCGGCGATCCCCGGACGAGCGGTCGCCAAGACCGGTCCCGGGCGCATGGCTGTGTTCCAGACGGCGTATGTCGGCGGCGTCACGTCGACCCTCGAGCGCACAGCCGAGGTCGAAGTGCGTGACCTTGCATTTGGACCCGGTCCGGCCTGGGAGTTCCCAGACGTCGAGCAACCTGCTGCTGAGCCGGATGTCGAGCCAGACATCCACCGCATCGTGTCGACCATCTCGGCAGCGAACGGAGCGCTCGGTCTCGGCGCGCCCCGCCGTCCGTGGCTGGAGGAGCTTGCTGACGTCTACGAGCTCGCAAACCTGCCGACTCGTCGCAGCGACGAGGAGCTGGTCTACGGGGTGTGCGACCAACCTGATCTGCAGACGCAGGGTGTGATCGGATTTCGCCCGGATATCGACGGCAACCTGCTCGTCGTGGGAACCGGCGGGTCGGGCAAGTCGGCGGTTCTGCGAAGCCTTGCCATCGCAGCGGGACTTACGGCACGAGGTGGACCCTGCCATGTCTACGGTCTTGACTTCGGGTCCCGTGGACTGGCCATGCTCGACACGCTCCCGCACGTCGGGTCCGTCATCGACGGCGATGATGTG
>CAITOG010000142.1 GCA_903893955.1 uncultured Actinomycetes bacterium | reverse complement strand
TGCACCTTCTGTCCGTGCTCGTCGGTCCCCGTCAAGAAGAGCGTGTCGTCGCCCACCAGCCGGTGCCAGCGTGCGATCGCATCAGCGTTGACCGTGCAGTACGCATGGCCAAGGTGTGGAACGTCGTTGACGTAGTAGATGGGGGTCGTGATGTAGAAGCGGCCCATGGCCTGAGGCTATCGGTCGAACGGTCGGCGCCCCGACGGCTCAGCCCAGACGGGTCGCCAGCTCATAGGCCCGCCGTCGGGCCACGCCAAGATCGGCGGCCGCCCTTTGAGCGGCATCTCGCTTGGACGCCCCCGATGCGATCGAGCCACGAAGGTGCGCCACGATCTCGGTGTCGTCGACCTCGACTACCTCGGGCGGCCTCGCGCCTTCGAGCACCACGACGTACTCCCCTCTCGGCTCGACCTGCCGCCATCGTTCGGCCGCTTCGCCCAACGTGCCGCGCCACACCTCCTCATGGAGCTTGGTCAGCTCGCGGGCGACAGCCACCCTCCGGTCACCACCGAGCTGCGCGCACAGGTCGACCAAGAGGGCGGCGAGCCGTTGGGGCGACTCAAAGAGCACCGTGGTCCGCTCCTCTGCCGCCAGCAGCTCGAAAGCCGTGCGTCGGGCTTGCCCCTTGCGCGGGAGGAACCCCTCCATGCAGAACCGCTCGGTCGCCAGCCCGCTGACCACGAGGCCTGCGAGGACGGCAGACGGACCGGGGACGACCGTCACCTCGATGCCAGCGGCCGCAGCGGCGGCCACGAGGCCCTGCCCAGGGTCAGAGATGGCAGGCATCCCGGCGTCAGACACCAGGACGACGACCGAGCCGCCGAGCAGCTCGCCCACGAGTCGGTCTTCGAGGATGCCTTCGTTGTGATCGTGGAAGGCCCTGAGCCGACCGCCACCTGGGATCCCCGCCGCGCTCAGCAATGCCCGGGTCCGGCGCGTGTCTTCGCACAAGATCACGTCGGCGCCCTCAAGCGAGGCCACAGCCCGAGGCGACAGATCAGCCAGGTTGCCGATGGGGGTCCCGACGATCTCGAGCCTGCCCTTCATCGGGCGCCCTTGAACTCGAGTGTTCGTCCGACGGCGACCGAGCTTCGCTCAAGCACGCCGACCGGTGCCACCACGACTGACGCTGCCCTGCGCACCAACGCCGCTCGCCACGGCCGAAGCGTGAACACCTTGGTGACCGTGGCGGCCGGGTCAAGCAGCGCCACCTCGACCGGTGCGGTCGCCGCCACTGCCCAGAGCAGCGCCCGAGGACGGGCGACCACCGCCACGTGCTCGCCTAGGCAGCGACGCACCATCGCCAGGCCGACCAGCCCCTCCTCGACGAGGAGCGCCGAGGCGATGACGTTCCCGTCGCTCATCACCCAGCCCTCGATCGCCATCTGGCCTCCTCGTCAGCGGTCTCGTCGGGGAACCTATCGGGGACCGGCTATCATGGACAGTCCTATGTCGAAGCGCACCGTCAAGCGGAAGCTCCGGGCCAAGAAGAAGGCCAACCACGGCAAGAAGCCGAACTGCGGCCGAGGCTGACGCCTCGTCCTTTGTCGTCGACCCCACAGGGTTGACGGCTCTCTCCCCCTAGCGACGGCCGTTCCAGGCTGCCCCGCCAAGGACAGAGGTCAGCAGGGTTGGTCGGTCGGAGATGATCCCATCCACACCCAGATCCACGAGTCGGCGCATGGCGTCCTCCTCGTTGATCGTCCACACGTGCACGGCTGTGTTAGCAGCGTGGGCCGCCGTCACGAACGTCGAGTCGACGATTGTGATGTCGCCGAACGTCTCAGGGACCTGGAGTGCGATGAAGGGGACTGGGCCAGGTGACTCGCCCGCCTGGGCCGAACGATAGAACTCAGCGGTCTCGAACGTCGCCGCCGAGGTCGGCGTGCTCGGGCTCACCGCTCGGAATGCCTGGATCGCCGCATCGTTGAAGGACGCAACGATCACGTCCTCGCTCCGATGCCTCGCCGCCAGCGTGGTGGCGAGGAGCTCTTCATAGGGCTCCACCTCTGGCGCGGTTCGCTTGATGTCGAGGTTCAACAGGACATCTGGAAAGGTGGCGAGGACCTCGTCCAAGGTCGCGATGCCATAGCGACGGTCCCCTGGTGCCCGACCACGCAGCAGGTAGGACGCAGGGGGCTGGCCTGGCGAGACGTCGGCCCCCTCGATGAACCAGTGCGCATTGTCGAGCCCTCGAAGCTCATCGAGGTCGAGATCGCAGATCTGACCAGCGCCGTCGGTCGTTCGGTCCACCGTCTCGTCGTGGCACACGACGAGCTGGCGGTCCTTGGTGGCGTGCACATCGAGCTCGACCGCGGTTGCACCGTGGAGCAGTCCGTGCTCGATGGCGGCCAACGTGGACGACGGAGCCTCGAAGGAGCCGCCCTGATGAGCGAAGTTGATGATCCGGCGCTCGAGCCACGGGTTGGTGCTCATGGTCTCCTCCTTGTCGGGCTTTCTGTCAGGCAGCGTCGAGTCATGTTGACGACGGTGCGGTAGCAGCCAACTTCTTGATCGTGGAGTGCTCGACGAAGAACGCCATGAACGGGACGAAGCCCGAGGCGATCATCCCAGCCACTCGCCCCACCGATGGTCGCAGCTTGACGGCGACATCGACCACGGTCACCAGGTAGATCATGTAGAGGATCCCATGGACCTGGGCGATGATCATCTCCGCTGTCGCCCCGACGCCGAAGCCATGGCGCAGCACGATGAAGGCGCAGAAGATCAGCAGCATCGTCCCGACCACGAACGACATGATCTGGTAGCGGCGAAGGCAGGGGGGCATCTAGAGCTCCTTGAGGTCGTTGCGCAGATCGTCAGCGGCGAGCTGGGCGAGGTGATCGTTATAGGCGGCGAGCGCCGGGTCCTCCTCATCAGGGCGGCGCTTGGCAGCCTGCGCTGCCGCCCGCTGCTCCTCTTCGAAGACCTTGCGCTCCGCGCGCTCGTCGGCGGTTGCCGGATCGGTGTGGATAAGCGCCCACCAGCCCGCCACCCCAGCGAGAGCGAAGACGGGCCACTCAACGGTGTAGACCCAGCTCAGCGAATTTCCGTCCAAGGCTCGTGACATCTGCCACCATCCTGCGGCGACACAGCCAGCCACCCACACCAGCATGCACAGGTGCAGCAGCAGCGCGCGAGGGCTGAGCCAGCGTGAGGTCACCCTCCAACCCTACAGAGCCACGACCCACCGCCTGGAGCGACAGGTAGCGTGGCGTCCATGGGAATGATGGACATGCCACCGGCTTTCTCCTGGTCACATCTCGACCGGATCGCCTTCTCGTGGTGGACGACCATCTTGATCCTGCTGGCAGGAGCGATCTATCTGCTCGGTGTCGCCCGCTACGAGCGAGCGACCGGGGCAGCCTGGTCGAGGAAGCGGACTGTCTCTTTCCTCGGCGCGCTCGTGCTCATCTTGGTGGCCACCGAATCCGTTGTCGCCCTCTATGACATGACGCTCTTCACCGCCCACATGATCCAGCACCTGATGTTGATCATGGTCGCCGCCGGGCTGATCGCCATGGCAGCACCCCTCGAGCTGGCGCTGGCCACCGTTCCGGGCGCACCGGGCCGATGGCTCAACGAGGCGGCAGGCTCGAAGGTCGGGGAGATCCTCGGCCACCCCATCACCGGGTTGCTCCTCTATGCGATCTTTATCCCCGCCACTCACCTGACCAGCCTCTTCAACCTGATGCTGACCCACATGTGGGTCCACCACCTCGAGCAGTTCGGGTTCCTTGTCGTCGGCTACCTGTTCTGGCGGCCGGTGGTGGCGATCGAGCCGACCCGTCATCCACTGCAGCCCGGCCTTCGCCTCGTCTACCTGGCGCTCGCCGTCCCCATCGACACGTTCACCGGCCTGGCGCTCGCCATGTCAGGCCACGAGATGTTCCATGCGTACACGACCCAGCCACGAACGTGGGGCGGTTCGCTGATCGGCGATCTTCACGCAGGAGGCGCGATCATGTGGATCGGCGGCGACTTCCTGATGCTGTTGGCCATGATCCCTGTCGCGATTCAATGGATGCGAGATGAGGAGCGCAAGGCCATCGAGATCGACGCCCAGCTTGACGCCGAGCGGGCTGCGGCGGAGCACGCAGCTCACGTCGCAGCGTCCTGAACGCCTAGGGCAGGAGCCCGGCCTCTCGGGCCAACGCCGCCAGATCGGCCTGCGGGCGAGCGCCAAGGTGACCAATGACCTCTGCCGCGCACAGCGCGCCCAGTCGGGCACTCGCCTCAGGATCGCTGCCATTGGTGATGCCGTAGAGGAACCCGGCAGCGAAGAGGTCGCCAGCACCGTTGGTGTCGACAACCTCGGTGACCGCTGCAGCGGGCACCTCGAAGCGACCTGCTGGCGTCACGACCACGGAGCCGGCTGCCCCAAGGGTCACCGCGGCGAGCACCCCGGTCTCCTCGATGGCGTCGAGCGCAGCTGCCAGCGATGCGGCTTTGAACAGCGAGATGATCTCGTCCTCGTTGGCGAAGAGGAGGTCCACATCGCCGTCGAGCAGCGAGAGGAAGTCGCCGCGGTGGCGCTCGACACAGAAGCTGTCGGAGAGCGTGAGCGCGACCGAGCCGTCAGCGTCATGGGTCGCCGCCACCGCCTGGCGCATCGCCTCCTTGGCGGGCGGGAGATCGAACAGGTAGCCCTCGAGGTAGGTGATCTTGGTCCTCGCCAGCAGCACCCCGTCGACGTCGCCGGGAGCGAAGGTGTTGGCGACGCCGAGGTGGGTGGCCATCGTGCGCTCCGCGTCGTCGGTGACGAGGACCAGACAGCGGCCGGTCCCCGACTCCCCCGCAGGTTCGACGGCCGCCTCGAACTCGACGCCGATCGACGTGATGTCGTGGGTGAAGACGTCACCGAGCGGGTCGGTGGCCACCTTGCCGATGAAGCCTGTCCGACCCCCGAGCGCCGCCACCCCCGCAACGGTGTTGGCGGCTGAGCCACCGGACACCTCGATCGTGGAACCCATCGAGGCGTAGATCGACTCGGCCTGGTCGAGGTCGATCAGCGCCATCGAGCCACGGGTGAGCCCGAGGCGGTCGAGCAGCTGATCATCGGCACGAGCGATCACGTCGACGAGCGGCGAGCCGATGCCGACAACATCGAGCAGCTGGTCGGTAGGGGGTCGAAGCAAGGTTACGGGCACAGAGATCGGGTCGTCGTCAGTCACAGCGTGCAGGCTAGGCGCTCAAGGTAGCCTCGACGGATGCGCTGGTGGCCACAGGCTTCACACGAGGCTCCAAGCCCGTGAGCGCCAAGGGCGACGCTCCACCATCGACCAAGCAGCCAGCGCGCCGCGGCCTCAAGCGGACTGCCGTCGAGGTCCGCTCCCTGCTCGGCAAGGTCCACCTGACGCCGTTCACCTTCGGGATCGCCGTCGTGACCCTCGTCACCTTGTTGGTCGTCATCCTGGTCATCGACAAGATCCCCCAGTACCTCTCGAGTCATCCGGTGGGGTGGTTCGCCATCCTCGGCGCCTATCTCGTGGCGATCGGCCTGTTCGTCGGAGATGCCATCTCGCTCAGTGGGCCTGTCGAGAGGCACCTCAGGGCGGTCGACACCTTCGAGCTCGAGGTCGCCGAGTCGCTCACGGCAATGGCGACGCCCGAAGCAGTCGGCAGCCTGGCATTGACCATGCGCTACCTGATGGGCGCAGGGCTGAGCAGTGCCGAGGCTGGTGCTGCCACCGGGCTGTCGAGCTTCGTGTCGACCGTCGTCGCAGGGATTGCGCTCCCGATCGCCGCAATCCTCGGCGCCAGCTCCGTCAACACAGCCCAGCTCAAACAGGACGTCCCCTCGAGCACCTGGGAGGTGATCCTCGCTGTCCTGGCCGTCGGCGTCATCGTCACGGTGATCGTCAAGGTCCCCCGCCTGCGAGAGCGAATCTCGACCTGGGTCAAGTCGGCCGGCCACCAGGTGGCGGTCGTCCTGCGCAAGCCCAGCCGGTCGCTGGTGATCGCCGGCGGCGAGGTCCTGAGCGTGGCCTCGCAGGTGGCCTGCCTCGACCTCCTGGTCCATGCGATCGCCGGCCGCTGGGTCTCGATCCCTGCGCTGGTCGTGATCGTCCTGCTCTCATCCACCGCCTCGAGCGTCGTTCCCATCCCCGGTGGCCTCGGGGCACCCGAGATGATCATCGCCGCCGGCCTGACCTCTGTCGGCGTCGACCACACCTATGTCTTCGTGATCGCCGTCATGTACCGCTTCGCCGTCTACTGGCTGCCGCCGCTACCCGGCACCGTGTTCCTCTTCGCCCTGGTGCGACGGCGGGTGCTCTGAGCCCGGACCGCCACGTCCTGCCGATAGCCTCACCAGATGGCTGACAACGCACCCAACCCCTTCCGCCTCTCTGACGACGTCCTGCCCAGGGCCTATCGCCTGTGGCTTGAGCCCGACCTCGAGGCCGCCGTGTTCGCCGGCGTGGTCGAGATCGACGTCGACATCACCACTGCGACCGCCGAGGTGATCCTCAACGCTATCGACATCGAGTTCGAGAGGGCGACGATCGTCACGAGCGACGATGCTGCCCTCGAGTGCGCCATCCGGCTCGATGCCGAGACTGAGCGTGCGATCCTCGATCCAGGGAGCACCCTCACCGTCGGGGCTGCCACCATCTCGATCACCTTCACCGGCATCCTCAACGACCAACTCACCGGCTTCTACCGCTCGACATTCACCGACGACGAGGGCACCACCCACACCATCGCCACCACGCAGATGGAGGCGACCGACGCACGTCGCGCCTTCCCCTGCTTCGACGAGCCGGCGAAGAAGGCGACCTTCGAGATCACCCTGGTGGTCCCAGAGCACCTGGCCGCCGTGTCCAACAGCCCGATCGCCTCTCAGGAGCTCACTGGCCACGGCACGCGCATCGTCCGCTTCTCCCCGACCATGGTCATGTCCACGTACCTCGTGGCCTTCATCGTCGGGCCCTTCGAGTCCACCGAGCCGGTCGACGTCGATGGCACACCGGTGCGAATCGTCTACCCGCCAGGCAAGGGCCACCTCGCCCCGCTGGCGCTCGAGGTGGCCGCCTTCGCCCTGCGCTACTTCACCGAGTACTTCGCCATCCCCTACCCCGGCGAGAAGCTCGACCTCGTAGCAATCCCCGACTTCGCCTTCGGCGCCATGGAGAACCTGGGCTGCGTGACCTTCCGGGAGACTGCGCTGCTCGTCGACCCCGACACCGCCTCGCGGCTCGAGGTCGAGCGAGTGGTCGACGTGGTCAATCACGAGATCGCCCACATGTGGTTCGGCGACCTCGTGACCATGGGCTGGTGGGAGGGCATCTGGCTCAACGAGGCCTTCGCCACCTTCATGGAGATCAAGTGCACCGACGCCTTCCGCCCCGGCTGGCAGCGCTGGGTGAGCTTCGGGAACTCGAGAGGAGCGGCGATGGCCATCGACGGGCTCCACTCGACCCGTCCGATCGAGTTCGAGGTGATCTCCCCAGCTGACGCCCGCGGCATGTTCGACCTGCTCACCTACGAGAAGGGTGGCAGCGTGCTCCGCATGCTTGAGCAGTACCTCGGCGAGGACACCTTCCGTGACGGCATCAGGCGCTACCTGACCACCCACGCCTATGACAACACCGTCACCGCGGATCTCTGGCATGCCCTCGAGGAGGCATCAGGTGAGCCGGTCGGCGAGATCATGGACACCTGGATCCTCCAGGGGGGGCATCCGCTGGTGACCGTCGAGGGTGGCCACGTCACGCAGTCCCCGTTCGCCTACGGGCCCGCAACTGCCGAGAGCGCGATTGGCCAAGACTGGCAGATCCCGCTCCAGACCCGATCGCTCGGTGGCGGCGAGACCACCACCCAGCTCTTGGGGAGCGAGCCCGTGGCACTCGCGCCTGGCAGCCTCGTCAACGCCGGTGGCTGGGGCGTCTATCGCACCCGCTACGGCGCCACCGAGCTCGCCGCCATCGCCGAGGACCTCGGCCAGCTGACCGCCCTCGAGCGGGCGACGCTGGTCTCTGACACCTGGGCCGCCACCCTGGCTGGGCATCAGGGCCTCGACGGGTTCCTCCTCCTCGCATCGTCACTCGGCGACGCCATCGAGCCGTCGGCGTGGGCGGTCATCATCGGCGCGCTGACCACCGTCGATCACGTGATCACCGACGAGGATCGGCCACAGCTCGCCGCGGCGGTGCGGGCGCTGCTTCGACCCCTCTTCGACCGCCTGGGCTGGGATGCCGTGGCAGGCGAGGACGAGCAGACCCCGACGCTTCGAGCATCGGTGATCGCGGGTCTTGGGATCCTCGGGAACGACGGCGAAGTCCGGGCCGAGGCGCTTCGACGCTTCGATGCCGAGGAGGTGAGCGGCGATGCCGCCGACGCCATCATCGGCATCGTGGGTGCCATCGCTCGTCCCGGCGATCTCGATGTGCTCGCCGATCGCTGGCGCCAAGCCGTCGATCCACAGGCGGAGCACCGCTATCTCTTCGGTCTCGGGGGGCTCGCCGACGTCGAGGCCTCGCTGACGGTCTTCGATCTGGCCCGCACCGAAGTCCGCACCCAGGACGCCCCCTATCTCGTCTCTCGGTTGCTGGCTAACCGCGTCGGCGGCCCGGCCGTGTTCGAGCGGCTCACCGCAACCTGGGATGAGTGCTTGGCCCGATTCCCCCAGGACGCCCACTCGAGGATGCTCACCGGGATCAGCCGACTGGTCGGCTCACGCGAGCTGGCGACGTCGGTGCTCGACTTCGTCACCACCCATCCGGTCCGTTCTGGGCAGCGCACCGTGCTCCAGGAGGCGGAGCGGATGATGATCGTCGTCTCCTTCGGCGAGCGCGAGCGGCCGACGCTCGGGGCCACGCTCGCTGCGGTGGCAACAGCGAGGTGAACCTCGGGCTCCTGGCGGCAGTGTTCGGCGTGGTGTTCCTCGCCGAGCTGCCAGACAAGACGATGATCGCCACGCTGCTGATGGCGAGCCGCGGCCGAGCAGCTGCGGTCTGGGTGGGCGCGTCCCTCGCCTTCCTCATCCAGATGGGCATCGCCGTGGTCGCCGGGCACTTCGTG
>CAITOG010000141.1 GCA_903893955.1 uncultured Actinomycetes bacterium | reverse complement strand
CGGCCACCCATCGCCATCCGACTCGGTCGTGATGGTCCAAGCCCCTGATGAGGAGGGGCGACTCCTCGCCCTGTTCCACCACGGCTCGTTCCTTACCGGCGTGCTGGGTGTGTCGAAGCCTCGCCAGCTGATGGCTTTCCGCCCGCTGCTCGCTCGTGGTTCGACCATCGACGACGCGCTCGCCGTCGAGCTGTGATCAAGCTCTAGAACTCGACGCCAGAGAGGTCAGGGATCGTCCGCTCGCTGCGTCGCTTGGCCTCGAGGAATCGCTCTCGCATCGCGGCCCTGGTCGCGTCGTCGATCTGTGGCTCGACGACAGCGCGAGGGCTGAAGGCGGACGCCACCTCGGCCTCGTCGGCCCAGAGGCCCTGGGCTATGCCGGCGAGGTAGCCGGCGCCAAGTGTCGTGGCCTCGAGGACAGGTGACACCTCGACTGGGCGGCCGAGCGCATCGGCGACCATCTCGACGAAGAGCCCGTTCGCTGTCATGCCACCGTCGACCCGAACGCTTGCCAACGAGAGCCCTGCATCCGCCTCGGCAGACTCGACGAGGTCGAGGCCCCGCTGTGCGATGCCCTCGAGGACGGCCCGTGTGATCTCAGCACGCCCAGTGCCTCGGGTGATGCCGAGGAGCAGCCCACGAGCGCCGAAGTCCCAGTCCGGCGTTCCAAGCCCGAGGAGCGCCGGCACGAACGTGACGCCATCGGTGGTGTCGCAGGATCGGGCCAATGCCTCAGAGTCGCCAGAGGTCTCGAGCAGTCCCAGGTCGTCTCGCAGCCACTCGACGCAGGCGCCGGCCGAGAGCATGATCGCCTCGATGCCCCAGGTGGTCGTGCCGCCTCGTCGGCTGGTCACGATCGGGAAGGTGCCGCGCTCCCCTCGAGCAGCGGCGACTGGCGGGGTCGGGCCGACGACGACATCGAGCATGCCGCCTGTCCCGAAGGTGATCTTGGCCAACCCCGGCGACGTGCAGCCCTGGCCGATGAGGGATGCTTGTTGATCGCCGGCGATGCCGCAGAGGATCGGCGCGCCGTCGAGCGCGCTGAGCGGACCGATGGCACCTGACGAGTCGACGATGGTCGGCATCATCGAAGCGGGCACGTTGAGCGTCGCCAAGACACCTTCATCCCAGGCTGTCGTCGAAGGATCGACCAGCCCGGTGACGCCTGCATTCGTCGGGTCGGTGACGTGGAGTGATCCGTCGGAGAGGACCCATGCCACCCAGGTGTCGATGGTCCCGAATCGCAGCCGAGCAGCATGGTGGCGCTCGGGATCGTAGGTGTCGAGCAGCCACTGGAGCTTGGTCGCCGACATGTTCGGCGCCAGCCGCAGACCCTCGGCCTGGAGCAGCAGGCAGTTGATGACGGTTCTGAGGTCCTGCCACCCGATGCCGGGGCCGATGGGCTGGGAGGTCTCGGCATCCCAGACCACGGTCGAGGCTCGCTGGTTGGCGATGCCGACGCCGCTGACCGGACCGCCGTCGGCGAGCGCCGCGCGGGCGGTGGAGAGCACTGCCTGCTTGATTGCGTCGGCGTCGAGCTCGACCTCGCCTGGGTTGGGAGATGAAGGCAGCACTGCGGCCTGGTGGATGCAGGTCACCTCTGAATCAGCGGTGACGATGCTCGAACGCACCGATGAGGTCCCGACATCGACGACGAGGATCTTGCCTGCGCTCACCAGATGCTCCTCTCGCCCAGACCGAGCTTGCCGGGGTTCATGATCGCTTGAGGGTCGATGGCCTCTTTCAAGAGCTCGAGGAGGGCGAACGAGCTGCCGAGTGCATGGGGGAGGAACCGTGCACGGTTCAGCCCGATGCCGTGGTGATGGCTGATGGCACAACCAGCAGCATCGATGGCTGCGGTCGCCGCATCCCAGCATGCCCGGTAGTAGGTCTCTTCGGCATCGAGGTCGCCGTAGGGCTCCTCGCTCGAGCGCTCTGAGACGCGACCGACGAACGTGAAGTACAGGCAGGCACCGTCGGTGTACGCATGGCTCTGGTGGACCGAGGCGACCACGGTTCCCTCGATCGAGCGAAGCGCGCCGAGGACCTGCGTGCACACACCTGGCAGCGCCGCCCACGGCCCTGCCATCTCGATGGTCTCGACGACGTACTTCGCCTGCCACAGCGGGGCGAGGCTGCTGACGTCGTTTCGGTGCGACAGCCATCGCTCCACGACGTCGGGGTCGAGCGCCTCGGCCTCAGAGGTCTCGTCGCTCACGATCGCCATCGTCGCCTCGACCAGCGCCGGGTCGGCCTCGTCGAGCACGATGAGCACGCACGAGGTGACGCCAAAATTGCGCTCCGATTCGATCTCGTCGTAGAGGCGCAGGACCGCAGGCGTCGCGCCACGGCGCAGGATCCGGCGACATGCCTCGAGGCCGTCATCGAAGGTACGGAAGCCGAAAGCAAGGCGCTGCTCTGCGGCCGGGATCGGGTGGATGGCCAAGGTTGCAGAGGTGATCACGCCCAGCGTGCCCTCGGCGCCGACGAAGAGCTGGCTCAGGTTGGGGCCGGTGGCCGCGCGGGGCCCAGTTCCCTCGGTGGTGACGGCGCTGCCGTCGGGGAGGACCACCGTCAGGCCCCGCACCATGTCCTCGATCTTGCCGTAGCGGGTCGAGTACTGACCGGCTCCCCGACAAGCGAGCCACCCGCCGACGGTCGAGAGGTCCATCGACTGCGGCCAATGGCCGAGGGTGTAGCCGGATCCCGTGGCCGCGAGCTGTCGCTCGAGGTCAGGACCAAAGACGCCTGCTTCGACGGTGACAGTCAGCGAGGTCTCGTCGATGGACACGATCCGATCGAGGGCGGTGAGGTCGAGGAGCACGCCGCCCTTGACGGGAACGCTGCCGCCGTTCACGCCACTTCGCCCTCCCGCTGGCGTGATCGGGGTGCGTGTCTCGTGGCATGCGGCGACCACTGCGGCAACCTGCTCGAGTGATGCTGGACGGACGACGACGTCTGCAAGGGCGGTCACCCTGCCCTGGGCTGCCCAGCCGATCGAGACGGGCCACCAGTCTCGCGATGCCTCCTGGCGCACGGTGCGGTCGTCGGTCACCTCGGCGCCGGTGGCTCGAAGTGTGGCGAGCAAGGCGGGGGAAAGTCCGTTGCTGCCGGTGTCGAAACGCTCGCCGGCATCGCCGTCGAGCGGCGAGACGAGGGTTGGTTCGGTCATGCTCAGGGCTCCTTTGTGAGGGACGTCAGGCCAGCGGCGATGAACTCGTCGTCGACGCTGCGCAGATAGCTCATCACCTCGTCCTCTGTTCGCTCGGCCGACCATCCAAGCTCGGCTGCCATGAGTGTTGCCACCTCCCTGGCTGCCCCGGCTGCGGCGCGGGCGTCTTGGAGATGCGCTCGAGTCCGTCGTGAGAGGACGTCCTCAAGGGTGATCGCCATCTCTGAGCGGACCGCGTAGACGACCTCGGCGCCGAGGAACGGCAGGCCGACGGCGATCCGGTCGCCGAGGTGGTGATCAGCGGTGATCAACGCAGCGACCGAAGGTGCGTCGGTGCCGAATCGGCCGACCAGGTGCGCGGCCACGTCATCCGAGACGCCTGAGACCTCGACGGTGCGCTTGCCAGGGGAGCCGTGCAACGGCAGGGAGCGCGTCACGCACTTGGTCACCCCGGGAAGCTGCTGGGCGACCTCGTCGAGCGCATCCTCTGCCATCTGGCGGTAGGTGGTCCACTTGCCGCCTGTGACGAGGACGACCCCTTCTGGGGACGTCTCCACTTTGTGGCGACGAGAGAGGTCGGCGGTCCGGGCTGACACCTTCTTGCCTTCGGCTGGCTTGATGAGCGGACGAAGGCCAGCCCAGACTCCGGTGACGTCACCGGTCGTCAACTGTGCACTTGTCAGATTGTTGACGGCGTCGAGCAGGTAGGCGACATCCTCCGGCTCGCAGCGGGGATCGTCGAGCGAGCCCTCGTAGCCCGTGTCGGTGGTGCCGAGGTAGACGAACGGGCTCTCGAACCACGGGACGACGAAGATGCTCCGACGGTCCTTTGGCACCGGGATGACCGAGGCGATGTCACACGGGAGGCGCTCAGCAGGCACCGAGATGTGCACGCCCTTCGCCGGCGAGATGGTGACGTCGTGCCGACCTTCCTCGAGCCACGCCACCTCATCGGCCCACACGCCGGCGGCGTTGACCACGACCCGGGCACTGATCTCGATCGGCGTCGGATCGTCATCAGGATCGCTCGGCGTGACGATCGCGCCGGTGACCCGTCCGGTGGCGTCGTGGGTGAAGGTGGTGGCCGGGGCGTAGTTGACCACCACCGCACCGTGATCGGCGGCGGTCCGGGCCAAGGTCAAGGCCACGCGTGCGTCATCGCCCCGGGCGTCGTAGTACAAGAAGCCGGCGACGAGATGGGAGACGTCGAGCCGTGGCATGTGGCCGACGACCTGCTCTCGGGTGATTTCCTTGTGCCGTCGACCGATGCGGACCCCGCCGGTCAGGTCGTAGAGCCACAGCGCCACCTTGTAGGACCGAGCCACCGTCTTTGAGACGACGCCGTCCTTGCCGAAGAGCGGGATGAGGAAGGGGAGCCGGTGCACGAGATGTGGTGCGTTCTCGAGGAGTCGCTGGCGCTCGCGCAGATTCTCGTAGACGAGCCGGAACTCACGCTGCTGGAGGTAGCGAAGGCCTCCATGGACCATTTTCGATGACTTCGACGAGGTGCCGGAGGCGAAGTCATCCTTCTCGATCAGGGCGACGTTCAGGCCGCGGGTTGCAGCATCGACAGCAATCCCAGTCCCTGTCATCCCGCCACCGATGACGAGGAGGTCGAACTGGCGCTCGCCTAGGGCTTGGAGCGACTCGAGACGGCTTGTGGGCTGCACAGTGCCAGCCTACGACAGCGTTTCGCCTCGGTTTCCGCCTGGCGTCCTTTACAGGCGGTGAGCAGATGTGGGATCATGAACGTTCCGCCGTGGCTGTGACCGTCTGGTCGCGCGCTGCTAAGGCGGAGATCGTCCCCCCGATCCAGCCAGTCAAGGAACCCCCCACCATGAACCCCACGTGGCGCAAGCGAGCAGCCTTTACAGGTATCGACAGCGACATCTTCTATCCCACCAGCGAGGATGAGGCCGAGGCCGACGAGGCAAAGGCGATCTGCGCGGTGTGCCCGGTGTCGACGGCCTGCCTCGAGCACGCGCTGGCATTCCGGGAGAAGGAAGGTATCTGGGGCGGAACGACCGAGCGAGAGCGCCGCAGGATCCACCGGCAGCGTCGCAAGACGGCCTAGCTGCCATCAGGTGCCGCCAGACTAGGTTGGCGGCATGGATTTCGAACTCTCAGAGGAACTCGCGCAGCTTCAGGCGACCGTCCGCCGCCTGGCCCAGGAGAAGATCAAGCCGAGAGCTCGTGAGATCGACTCGACCTCCGAGTACCCCCTCGACGTCTTCGAGGCGTTCAAGGACGCAGGACTTCTCGGCTTGTGCATCCCAGAGGAGTACGGCGGCGCAGGCGCAGGGATCCTCGGGCTCACGCTGGCGATCGAAGAGGTCACCAAGTACTCGAACGTGACCGGCCTCATGCTGCTGCTGACCAGGCTGCCGACCGGGCCGATCATGATCGCCGGGAACGAGGCGCAGAAGCAGCGCTACCTCCCCGGCATCGCCGAGGGGACGCAGCGCTGTGCCTTCGGGCTCTCCGAGCCGCAAGCAGGATCCGACGTCGCCGGCATGCGCACCCGCGCCACCCCCGACGCCGACGTCGAGGGTGGATGGATCCTCAACGGGACCAAGTGCTGGATGTCTGGCGTGGTCCAAGCTGACTGGTACACCATCTTCGCCAAGACCGGTGATCCGTCGTCTCGGGCACATGACTCGATCACCTGCTTCGTCGTCGACCGCCAGACGCCGGGACTCAGCGTCCCGCGGACGGACAAGAAGATGGGGGTGCGCGGGGTCGACACCGGCGAGCTGCTGCTCGAGGACGTGCACGTCGGCCCAGAGAACGTCGTCGGCGGCGTCGGCGGCTTCAGGCTCGCAATGTTCGGACTGAACGCGATGCGCCCCATCGTCGCCGCCCGAGGGATCGGCCTTGCTGAGGGGGCGATCATGTACGCCACCGAGTACGTCAAGGAGCGTGCAGCGTTCGGCAAGAAGATCGCTGACTTCCAGGGCATCCAGTGGAAGCTCGCTGAGATCGCCACCGAGATCGAGGCCGCTCGCCTCTTGACCTATCGATCAGCGTGGCTGGCCGACCAGGGCAAGTTCACCAAGGAGTACGTGCCGATGCTCTCGATGGCGAAGATGTACGCCACCGAGGTCGCGGTCAAGGCGTCGGGCATCGCAGTCCAGCTGCTCGGCGCCGCCGGGTACATGGAGGATCACCCGACCGAGCTGTGGTACCGGGATGCCAAGCAGCTCACGATCGTCGAGGGGACCAGTCAGGTCCAGCTCGGCCTCATTGCACGCGGCCTGCTCAACCACGACCTGTGGTGGGACTGACGCCAGGCGGGCTCGAGACCCGCTTCACAGGCGCTGCAGGCGTGCTCGATGCGTTGATCGATGGGGTTGACCTCAGCCGTGCCGAGGCGGCAGCGCTGATGGACCTCATCTTCGATGGCGAGGTTGCGCCGGCCGTGGTGGCAGGTGTCCTCGTCGCACTGCGGGCCAAGGGTGAGACCAGTGACGAGCTGGGCGGGATGGTCGAATCGATGGTGGCGCATGCCACCCCTCTGACCCTCAGCGTCCCGGTCATGGACGTCGTCGGAACCGGGGGCGATGGGCATCACTCTGTCAACGTGTCGACGATGGCAGCGATCACGATCGCTGGCGCAGGCGTCGCTGTGTGCAAGCACGGCAATCGGGCCGCGTCGTCGCAGGTCGGGACGGCTGATGTCCTCGAGCACCTTGGCGTGAAGATCGAGCTTGATTCGGAGGGTGTGGCCCGCTGCGTCGAAGAGGCCGGTATCGGGTTCTGCTTCGCCCAGGCGTTCCATCCTGCGATGCGCTTCGTCGGTCCGATCCGACGAGAGCTCGGCGTCCGTACCGCCTTCAACCTCCTCGGTCCTCTCGCCAATCCGGCACGACCAGGGCGACTCCTTGTCGGGACCGCAGATCCGACCACGGTCGAGAAGATGGCTGCGGTGCTCGGTTCGAGTGGGGTGGAGCGTGCGTGGGTCGTTGCAGCCGACGACGGCCTCGACGAGATCTCGACCACCGGCCCGACGCGAGTCGTCGAGGTGCTCGGCGATGGGACTGGCGCGTTCGAACTCGGCACCTTCCAGATCGAACCCGCCACGCTTGGGCTCGCCCCGGCATCGCTCGACGACGTCCGAGGTGCCGATGCCGACCACAACGGATCTGTGGTGCTCGGCGTGCTGGCGG
>CAITOG010000140.1 GCA_903893955.1 uncultured Actinomycetes bacterium | reverse complement strand
GATGGTGAAGATCGGGTAGTGCCAGAGATAGAGCGCATAGGAGATCTCGCCCCCGAGCAGGCCGATGGTGGTACCGAGCAGGATTTTCGCCCCCCACCGAGGTGAGGCCAGTCCGCCGCCAATCACCAGTGCGGCACCGACGACGGGAACGAGTGCACGCCAACCCGGATAGGTCGATGAGGCAGAGAACCCGAGTGCGGCGCCCATGATGAGGAGCAGGCCGCCCCACGTCGCGCTGCCGGCGATCCCGGGCCGGAGACGCCGCAGCGTCGGAGCGCTCAATGCCAGCGCGGCGCCCAGTCCGAGCTCCCAGGCACGAGTCAGCGGTGAGAAGTAGGCCGCGGTCGGGCTGCTGGCGGTCTCGAACAGGTCGAGGAGCAGCGAGACCGCCGAAAGTGCGAGGACGCCACCGAGGACGCTCTGGCGCCACCGCTGGCGGCCACCGAGTCGGGCGAGCAACAGGAAGAGGAGCGGGAAGACCAGATAGAACTGCTCCTCGACAGCCAACGACCACAGGTGGAGCAGTGGCGAGGGCGGGACGAGGGCCTTGAAGTAGTTGGTGCCTTGGGCGATGAAGTACCAGTTGGCCAAGAAGACCGACGACCATCGACCATCACCAGCGACCTCGTTGCCTCGAAGCGTGCCGAGCCAGTGGTAGCTGGCGAGGACGGTCACCACGATCAGCACCGTGACTGCGGGGATGATGCGGCGAGCTCGGCGGGCGTAGAACCCGGGCAGGAGATCGCGTGGAGAGCCGGTGCGCTCGCGCTCGAGCAGGCCGGTGATCACGTACCCGGAGATGACGAAGAACACGTCGACGCCGATGAAGCCACCGGGCGCCAGGAGAGGGTGGCCACCGAGGTGGTAGAGGACGACGAGGCCGACCGCGAGGGCACGCAGTCCCTGGATGTCCCCTCTGAAGCCTCGATCCTCGGGCGGGGTGCCGGCATCGTGGCGGGGGAGCGTGAGACTGCCCTCGGTGGGCTCCTTCATCGAAGCCATCTGGGGGTCGTCGTTCGATCGCCTGGCTGCCCGCTGAGTGAGGTGATGCTCGAAGGTGGCAGCGGCGCGTGGCGCGTCGAGCTCGTATCGAGACGATGCATCAGCTGGACGACCACCCGATCGAGACTAGGTGCTCGCTGAAACCGGATGGAGGTGTGACGAGGCGATTGAGGCTGCGCATGATGGCGGCCGCGTCCGGCCGGGGGCCGTCGATAGGTCAAGATGGGGACAGATTGGCGGACCGTCGCCGTGCACCACCTAGGAGCACAGCGTGCGCCCAGCGCTCTGTGCCATAGGGCCAGGGTCTCTGCAGCGACTGACGGAACGGCAGCGGTGGTTCGGAGACGGCAAGGTCAGGAGGCAGCGGATGGCACGACGGGGCGACAGCGGGACAGGCCTGACGCGGACTCGTGCCGTGACGGTTGCGGCAATGGCGGTGTTCAGCGTCCTCGTCGTTGCGTGCTCGAGCTCGCCTCCTCAGCCTGCGGCATCGACCGGGACGGCTGGTTCCCGTGCCGTCCCATCGTCCATCGCCACCATCCCCCTGACGACCCAAGCCGGGGTGACCACCGATCTGGCCGCGTTCCACGGCAAGACGGTGCTGGTGGTCCCGTTCCTCACCCTGTGCCAGGACGTCTGCCCGTTCACCACGGGCAACCTCCTCGTGGTGCAGCACTCGATCGACGTAGCAAAGCAGAACGGGCACGTGGCCCTCATCGAGCTCAGCGTGGATCCGGGCCGTGACTCAGTGGCTCGCCTGGCCGCCTACGCCAAGATGGAAGGGGTCACCTGGACGCTGGCGCGTTCGACGCCTGCCGGTACCGCAGCGCTCGAGAAGTACTTCGGGATCGAGGCCTCGAAACAGCCCGAGAGCTCTCCGCCCGGGATCGACTGGATGACCGGGCAGCCGCTGTCCTACGACGTGAGCCACACCGATGGCTACGCGGTGCTCGATGCAAGGGGAACCGAGCGCTTCGTCTCTGGGGCGACCCCGGCCTTCCGCGGCACGCTCAACCCGACCATCCGTCAATTCCTCTCTGACGACGGCGTCGCATCGCTCAAGAACCCTCCTCGGAACGGGTGGACCCCAGCCGAGGCGCTGAGCGCCATCTCCTGGGTCGCGGGCACCTCGATCTCGGTGAACGCCGGGTCGTAGCCATGCAGGCCCGCACTCGACGCCGTCTCGGACTGGTCGCCTCCTTCGGCCTCGTCGGAGGCTGCATCGCTGCCGGCACCTACGCGGTGGTCAGCGGTGCCATCGGGCCGTCCCCTGAGCCGATCGCAGGCTCGATGTCGGGGATGTCGATGGGCGGCGGTGCGATGGGGATGGTTGGCAGCACGATGAGTGCCTCGTCGTGCCGGCTGCTCAGCCCCTCGGCCATCGACGCCGCACTCGGGCGCTTGGTTGCCGCACCGCACTCGGCGAGCAGCGACCTGGTAGCTCACTGCACCTACGACATCCATGGCACGACGAGTGCAGTGGCGGTGACCTTCATGATGCGGGTGCAGCCGAGTTCATTCGAGCACAGCGTCTCCTCGATGGCTGCCGCCCGAGGTGCCACCGCGCGCCACTGCGCCGTGGACCCATCGGTCCGCTGCGAGGTGGTCGATGGTGGCCAAGCGAGCCCCACCGCGCTGTTGCTCTACCGAGGTACGAACCAGGTCGTCATCGTGGCACCCGGCGCTGCGTCCCGGCTCGAGCAGATGGCTCGGATCGTGGCGCCTTCGATGTGAGGAGCGGGCCCACTGATCAGCCACCTGACCAGGGTCCAAGCCATCTGCGGGCTGGTTCGCCGCTCGCCTGAGGCGGTCTAACTTGGGAGTCTCAGCGACAACGGAGGTCAGACCCCTCATGGCCGACTCGACCATCATCTACACGCACACCGACGAGGCACCAGCGCTCGCCACCTACTCGCTGCTGCCCGTCATCACTGCCTACGCAGCCAAGGCCGGGGTCGAGATGACGACCCGTGACATCTCGCTCGCTGGTCGGATCATCGCCTCGTTCCCAGAGCGACTCACCGCCGAGCAGCAGATCGCAGACGATCTGGCAGAGCTCGGTCAAGCGGTTCAGCACCCGGAAGCCAACATCATCAAGCTGCCCAACATCTCGGCGTCGATCCCGCAGCTCAAGGCTGCCATCGAGGAGCTTCGCTCCAAGGGCTATGACCTGCCTGAGTACCCCGACGACCCCTCCACTGACGATGAGCGCGACGCGCAGGCACGCTACAAGCGGGTCCTGGGCAGCGCAGTGAACCCGGTGCTGCGAGAGGGAAACTCGGATCGACGCGCACCAACTTCGGTCAAGCACTATGCCCAGACGCACCCGCACCGGATGGGTGCCTGGAGCGCCGAGTCGAAGACCAACGTGATGACCATGGGCGCCGACGACTTCCGCTCGACCGAGCAGTCCACGATCATCGCCGCGCCAGGGTCGCTCAGCGTCGAGTTGGTGGCCGCTGATGGCACGATCACGGCGCTCAGAGGCCCGATCCCGGTCCTCGAGGGCGAAGTCGTCGACGCGGCGGTGCTCAGGGCCGCGGCGCTCGATCGATTCTTGGCCGCACAGATCGCTCGGGCGAAGGACGAGGGGGTCCTGTTCAGCGTGCACTTGAAGGCCACGATGATGAAGGTCTCGGACCCGATCATCTTCGGGCACGTGGTTCGAGCCTTCCTCCCGAAGACCTTCGCTGCCTACAGCGATGTGCTCGCGGCGGCAGGGCTGAGCGCCAACAACGGCCTCGGTGCCATCCTCGACGGGCTCGCTGCCCTCCCGGAGGGCGAGGCGATCCGGTCGTCGATCGAGTCCGAGATCGCCGCCGGTCCCGCGCTGGCCATGGTTGATTCAGATCGAGGGATCACCAACCTCCACGTCCCGAGCGACGTGATCGTCGACGCGTCGATGCCGGCGATGATCCGGACGTCGGGCCACATGTGGGGTCCCGATGGTCTCGAGGCTGACACTCTGGCCGTCATCCCTGACTCGAGCTATGCCGGGGTCTACCAGACGGTCATCGAGGATTGCCGTGCGAACGGCGCATTCGACCCCGCCACGATGGGCTCTGTCCCCAACGTCGGGCTCATGGCCCAGGCGGCCGAGGAGTACGGCAGCCACGACAAGACCTTCGAGATCCCCGCCGACGGCACCGTCAAGGTCACCGCCGACACCGGCGAGGTGGTCTTCGAGATCCCGGTCGCCGGAGGTGACATCTTCCGGATGTGCCAGGCCAAGGACATCCCGATCCGAGACTGGGTGAAGCTCGCTGTCCAGCGTGCACGGGCCACAGGTGACCCGGCAGTGTTCTGGCTCGACGCCGGCCGGGCCCACGACGCCAACCTGATCGCCAAGGTCGAGTCGACCTTGGCGCAGCTCGACACCGACGGGCTGACCATCGAGATTCTGCCGCCGGCTGATGCCACGGCACTCTCGCTCGAGCGGATCCGACGTGGCCTCAACACCATCTCGGTGACCGGCAACGTGCTGCGTGACTACCTGACCGACCTGTTCCCCATCATGGAGCTCGGGACCAGCGCCAAGATGCTCTCCATCGTGCCGCTGCTCAACGGCGGCGGCCTCTTCGAGACGGGGGCGGGCGGCTCTGCCCCTAAGCACGTCCAGCAGCTCCTCAAGGAGGACTACCTGCGCTGGGACAGCCTGGGTGAGTTCCTGGCGTTGGCAGCGAGCTTCGAACACCTCGCCACCACCACCGACAACGCACGCGCCCAGGTGCTCGCTGACACGCTGGACCGAGCCACCGGGACACTGCTCAACGAGGATCGATCCCCGAGCCGCAAGCTCGGCGGCATCGACAACCGCGGCAGCCACTTCTACCTGGCCCTCTACTGGGCCCAGGAGCTGGCGGCGCAGACTGACGACGCGGAGCTGGCAGCATCCTTCGGCGCGCTGGCGGCACGACTCGAGGACGAGGAGGCGACGATCGTCAGCGAGCTCGTCGCCGTGCAGGGCGCACCGGTCGACATCGGTGGGTACTACCTGCCGGACCCGACGTTGGTGGTCGACGTGATGCGTCCCTCGGCCACGTTCAATGCGGCCTTGGCAAGCTTGAATTGACGATCGGGCTCAACCGCTGACGACAACGAGGCGGCGCAGCAGCGGTTCGTAGCTGGCCAGCTCGGGGATCTCGAGCCCCTCGACCTTGCCTGCGTCATCGAGCGAGCGCAGCACGACGGCATCCTCGAAGTGGTCAGCTCCTTCGAAGGCGAGTTGCTCCTCGTCGGTCAAGGTGCCCCCTTGGAGCTCGAGGCTCGTCCTCGACGCTGGCGAGAGCTGACCGACGGCGTCTGGCTGGACGGTGCAGCGCCACCGCTTCGCCGTGACGTGGAGGGCGATGGGCTCTGTCACGGCTGGACCGAAGAGCCCGCGGAGCGCGTCGGCGCCGATCGAATCGTGACGCTGGTCGATCGCAAGGCTGTCCTCGTAGCTCAGGTCACCATCGAGGTCGATGAGGTGGCCGATGTCGTGGAGCAAGGCTGCTGCTACCAGGGAGTCCGACAGGCCTTGTGATGCAGCGAGGGCCGCGCACTGTCGGGCATGGTCGGTCTGGCTCACGGCCTCGCCGTAGTGCTCGCCGCCCCGACGAGCGAACAGATCGAGGATGTCGTCGACGCTGTCGAGCGCCATCAGACAGCTCGACCTTGGAAATCGCCGATCAGCGAGACCACCACGCGGCCTTGACCGTCGGCATCAGCGATCTCTGCCTGCTTGGCCGCGTAGTAGTCGTCGCGCAGGTCACCCTCGGAGCGGGCGTTGTACGTCGGGTAGAGGGCACGGCGGTCTTTGGTCGATCGGTTGGGCCCCGAACGGTGAGGGGTTCTCGAGTGGAACCACAAGACGTCGCCGGCGTCGAGGGGCGCAGGCGTCCAGTCGAGCTGCTCGACGATTCGCTCGTCGATGCAACCCCGCTCGTCTTGTGCAAGGAGCTCGTGCTGCATCCCTGAGACGATCTCCAAGCAGCCGTTCTCCTCGGTGGCCGGATCGACGGCGATCATGCACGAGATGTGGCGGGCCAAGAACGGGTAGGCAGGCGCATCCTGGTGTGGTGCGTAGCCGGCACCACCGACGAGCTTGTAATTGACCTTCTCCTTGTAGAGGACCGCTAGCTCGCCGAGGAGGGCTGAGGTGACCTCGGCCACGACCCCGTCGGTGAGCAGGGACCGCAAGCCGTCGTGGGATGGGGTGAAGTCTTCGCTGCGACACAGCTTGGGTCCGTCGTCAGTCGCCTCTCGATAGTGGAGGCCCGGGCCGTCGTCAGCCCACCCTGCAACCTCATCCACCCAGGCAGAGAGGGTCGCAACGTCGATCGGCAGGGCCCCTTTGAGCAGCAGCCATCCGTTCTCGGCGAAGAACGCCTCATCGGTGCTGCTGATCGGTCCCGCTTGGCGCTCCATGCCTGCTCCTGTCGTCGCCTCGATTCTACGGTGGGCACCTGGAGGCCACCTGCCAGCGCTGGACCTGCCCCTCTAGGCTGCTCGTGTGACGACCCGGTCCGGGCATGAGGCGAGCACGGCGCTGGCGCCAGAGCTCAGAGTGCAACTGCGAGAGGGGGCTCCGCTCGAGGCGGTGGCCACCGCGGTGCGTGCGTGTGCCATCGGCAATGGGGTCGGTGTCGAGCGATCGACCAAGCTCCAGGTCCTCGTCGAGGAGCTCCTCAGAGAAGCGCGCCGACGTGAGGTGGTGGTGGGTGACGAGGCGATCGACGTCGAGGTGGTCTTCGACGGTGGGACCTTCCTCGTCCGAGTCCTCGACAGCCGCCTCCCGCTGACCTCGCGTGAGGTCCGCCAGCTCGGTTCTCGGCGGCTCGTCGCCATGGGCTTCGCCGACGCTCTCTCGACGAGGTACCGACCGTCTGAGGGCAACCTGGCAGAGTGCAGCCTCGATCTGACGAGGGCAGACGGACGCACGATCGGCGACGAGGTCATCGGTCCTGATGCTCCTGACGCACCCGACGAGGTGGCCGACCACCTTGCGATCGGCCCGCTCGAGGCAGCTGACATCCCCGACCTGATTCGCTGCGTCTATCGCTGTTACGGCTACACGTACTGCGAACCAGCCTTCTACGACGAGCGCCACATCCGACGACTCCTCGCGGCCGGGCTGATGCACTCGGTGGTGGCCAAGACGATGGAGGGCGAGGTCGTGGGCCACTGTGCGCTCACCTTCGCTCCCGGCGGCCTCGTGCCGGAGGCGGGTCGCATGATCGTCGACCCGAGGTTCCGGGGTCACCATCTCGCCGAGCAGCTCGCAGCGGCGCGCAATGACCGAGCCATCGAGCTCGGCGTCACCGGGGTGTTGTGCCACTGCGTCTCGAACCACACGGGCTCCCAGGTCACCGCGCTCCGGCGAGGTGCGGTGGAAGTCGGCGTCTTGATCGGGGCCACCGATCCCGCTACCTCGATGGCCGGCCTCCCCGATGGCGGCGTCGGTCGAGGAGGGCTGGTGGTGATGTACAACCGCTGCGCACCGTCCACGGCGTCGACCCTGGTCGTCACGAAGCGCCTGGCGCCGCTGTTGCGTTCAATGGCCGACCAGCTGGGCCTCGAGCGGAGCATCGAGACGACGAGCCAGGAGCCGAACCAGCCGCAGACCATCGCCTCGTCGGCGGTCAGCTGGGTGGACGGTGGTCGAGCCACCATCGAGGTGACCTCCATCGGCCACGACCTCCTCGACGTGGCAGCGGACGCCCTCGAAGGGTTCGAGGGGCTCGACCTTCCCTTCGTGACGGTGGAGCTGCCTGGCGCCGACTCGAGCGCCGCATGGGCTCTCGCCGAGCTCGAGCGAGACGGGTTCACCTTCGCCTCATGGCTGCCCGACGCACGTCGGACAG
>CAITOG010000139.1 GCA_903893955.1 uncultured Actinomycetes bacterium | reverse complement strand
TGCCTGTCACGTGATCGCCGATGCTGTTCGCACCTCGGAGCGAGACGATGACCTCGATGCGCCCGGCGTCCGCAGGATCCTGGTCGATCTCGACCACCTCGCCGGTCATCGTCATCGTGTCGTGGGGGTAGTTGGGCGCACCAAGACGGATGTCGACCTTCTTCAAGAAGCCGCCCGGTCCGGTCCAGTCAGTCACGTAGCGACCGACGAGGCCGTTGGTGGTCAGGATGTTCATGAAGATGTCAGGGCTGCCGCGTTCTTGGGAGAGCTCGTGGTCGTGATGGACATCCTGGTAGTCACGACTGGCCAGCGCTCCTGAGACGATGAGTGTCCGCGTGATCGGGATGGCGAGCTCGCCAAGCGAATCGCCAACACTGATGTCGGCCGCTGTCAAGGTGGTGGCACGCGTCGTCATCGGGCGAGGACCTCCTCTGGCCGGGTGGCAATCAGCTCACCCAAGCGAGCGAGCTCAAGGCTCGGAGAACCGAGCTCGACCTCGATCTGCTTGCCCCAGAGGAAGTAGCGATGGATCGGGTAGCCGATGTCAGCACCTGTCCCGCCGTGGAGGTGCTGCGTGGCGTGCACCAGGCGCTGCCCCTTCTCCGAGGCCTGCCACTTGGCCACGAGGACGACCTCGTTGAACGGCATCTGCTCGTCGAGGCGCCAGGCGGCCTGCCAGGCGGTCACCCGGACCGTCTCCAAGTCGATCCCCGCATCAGCCATCCTGAGCATCGTGCCCTGGAAGCTCGACAGGGTTCGTCCGAACTGCGTGCGCTCGTTCAGGTGCGCAGCGGTCTGCTCGAGAGCGGCCTCGCCGACCCCGATCTGCAGGAGCGCGAGGCCGGTCTGCGCCCACGCCAGGATGCGATCGAGCGCCTCAGCGCCAACAGCCGGTGCAGCCAAGATCGAGTGGCTCTCGACGCTGGTGCCCTGGAACGTCACGTTGGGGTGGATCTGGCGGTTCGTGGTGATCGCTCGATCGAGGGTGATCGACGGATGATCGAGTGGTACCAGCGCGATGATGACCTCGCCTTCAGCAGTCCGGGCTGGCACGACGGCCGCGTTGGCCAGGTGCGCCCAGGGCACCACTGACGCGACGCCATCGAGGCGCCACCCGTCACCCTCTGGCGTCGCGATGACGTTGGGCCGCAAGGTCGGCGAGACCGCGACGTCAGCCAAGGCTGCGGTGAGGATCGCCTCGCCGGCGGCCACCTTCGGCAACCAGGTCGACCGAAGCTCATCGCTGCCATAGGTGGCGATCGGTAGCACGCCGGTGACCAAGGTGGCATGGAGCGGCACTGGCGCAACGACGCGAGCCTGCGCTGCGAGCACCTGGCCGATCTCAACCAAGCCCCCACCGATGCCGCCAAGGCTCTCCGGTGTTCCGAGGCCGAGCAGGTCGGCGTCGGCGAGCGCCTGCCACAGCTCTGAGTCGAAGCGGTCGTCGCTGGCCTCGATCGCCTGTACCCGATCGGAATCGACCATCCCCTCGAAGATGCCGGTCGCCGCTTCGGCGATCGCCAGCTGCTCCTCTGTGAACTGGAAGTCCATCTCGCTCCCCTCCTACGCGCCGACCGGCGAGAACACCGGGAGGCTCAGCTCGTCATCGACCTTCTCGATCTTCATGGTGACTCTCGTCCCGATCGCCAC
>CAITOG010000138.1 GCA_903893955.1 uncultured Actinomycetes bacterium | reverse complement strand
CGCGACAATGGACGAGTGCAGAGTGAGACCGACTATGTCCTCAAGACCGTGGAGGAGCGTGGCATCCGCTTCGTCCAGCTGTGGTTCACCGATGTCTTGGGCACCCCCAAGGCCGTCAACATCACCCCAGCGGAGCTCGAGACGGCGCTCAGCGAGGGGATGACCTTCGACGGCTCCGCCGTCGACGGGTTCAGCCGAGTCCAGGAGTCAGACGTCCTCGCCAGGCCAGACGCCTCGACCTTCCAGCTCCTCCCGCTCCACGATGACGGTGCCTCGGTGGCCCGGGTCTTCTGCGACGTGGTCAACATCGATGGCACGCCCTTCGAGGGCTGTCCACGCCTTGCGCTCGACCGTGTGCTCGGCGAGGCCCATGAGGCTGGCTACACCTTCTTCGTCGCTCCTGAGATCGAGTACTTCTACTTCGACGGCCTCGACCCGGTCGGCTCGCCGGTCCCGCTCGACAGCGGTGGCTACTTCGACCTGGCTGTGGCCGACCTGCCGAGCGAGCTCCGCCGACGCAGCGTCCTCGCACTCGAGGAGATGGGCATCCCTGTCGAGCACGCGCAGCACGAGGACGCACCGAGCCAGCACGAGATCGACCTGCGCTACACCGACGCGCTCTCGATGGCCGACACCGTCATGACGACGAGGTTGGTGATCAAGGAGGTGGCCCGCCGTGCTGGCGTGGCAGCGAGCTTCATGCCCAAGCCGCTGGCCGACGTCCAGGGCTCAGGGATGCACACGCATCTCTCGCTGTGGCGGGACGGTGCCAACGCCTTCGCTGACCCTGATGACGCCCATGGGCTCTCGCCGGTGGCCAAGGGCTTCATCGCCGGTCTCCTCCACCACGCCCACGAGATCACCGCCGTGACCAACCAGTGGGTCAACTCCTACAAGCGGCTCGTGCCCGGCCACGAGGCTCCGGTCCACGTCAGCTGGGCCACGAACAACCGCTCGGCCTTGGTGCGGGTGCCGGTCATCAAGAGCTCACGAGTCGAGTCGACCCGTCTCGAGTACCGAGCACCCGACTCCGCAGCCAACCCCTACCTGGCCTTCGCCGTCATCCTGGCTGCAGGGCTGGCTGGGATCGAGGGCGGCTACGAGCTCCCGGCTGAGGCGGAGGGGAACCTCTTCTCGCTTAGCTCAACTGAGCTGGCATCTCGCGGCATCACGCCGCTGCCAGGCAGCCTGAACGATGCGGTCGACGCAATGGAGCGATCTGAGCTCGTGCGTGACACCCTCGGCGAGCACCTCTTCGAATGGTTCATTCGCAACAAGCGTGCCGAGTGGGCGGCGTACAAGTCTGAGATCTCCCGCTTCGAGCTCGAGCGCTACCTCCCGAGGCTCTAGGAGCGCATCGAGGTGGACCCCTTCCTCTGCTATCCCGAGGCTGTGCCGGCCGAGGTGCTGCTCGCGATCACCGAGGCGGGCCACCCCTACAGGTGCGTCGGCTCGGTCGTCGAGGCGGAGGCCGACGAGGGTGGTGCCACCGTCGACGGTTGGGCAGGCGCCGTCATCGTCGCCGGCGAGGATCCAGCCGATGCGCTGGCCATGTGCCGGGCGCTTCGCAAGCGAGAGAGCCCGGTCCAGCCGCTCCTGTTGGTCGTCGGGACCGAGCATCTCGCCGATCTGTCGCTTCGCGAGGACCTCTTCGACGACTTCCTCGTGACCCCGCTGCGGACCGTCGAGCTCAGCGCGCGGCTCGCCGCGCAGCTGGTGCGCCTGGGCAAGGCAGTGGGCAGCCAGGTGATCGAGTCGGGCCCGCTCCAGATCAACCTGGAGACCTACCAGGCCGCGGTCGAGGGCCGTGTGCTCGACCTCACATACATGGAGTACGAGCTCCTCCGGTTCCTGGCCAGCCACCCGGGACGGGTCTTCACCCGCGAGACCTTGTTGAGCCGTGTGTGGGGCTACGAATACTACGGCGGTGCCCGCACCGTCGATGTCCACATCCGCCGGCTCCGAGCCAAGCTCGGTGAGGAGCACGCCCACCTCGTCCAGACGGTGCGCAGCGTCGGCTACCGCTTCGGCCTCAGCTAGCGACCGGCGAGCTCCTCACGCCAGGAGCGAGCGCAAGAGGGCGATCATGAGCCCGAACACGAGCGCCACCGCTGATTGCCCGACGAGCGCGAGGGGTGCCAGCTGGGCCCTGAGCCCACCCAAGATGGCGAACGCCATGAGCGCAGCCACATCGACGGCGATCCCGACCTCGTCGACCCTGAGCGTCCCTGCCCCGAGGAGAGCGGCGATCATCATGGCCACGATCGGGAGCGCGGCCCCTCGCAAGATGGCTCCCTCGTGTCGGACGATGCCTCGCATCTCCTTCATCGTCAGGCTCGAGGACGTGGCGAACCGGGTGCCGAGGATCTCCGCGTAGGAGTGCGCCAGCCAGTAGATGACCAGCACGATGACCGCAGCGCCGATGTCCTGCCACGGGCCGCTGACGTGCGCGCTCTCCGCCGCGACCACCGAGCCGACGACGACGATGCCGTAGACGACGCCTTGGGGATGATCCTCCGGGTCGATCCACCAGAGGAGGCGGTCGAGGATCCGGTGCAGCTTGGATCGGTGGCCTGTCGCCGCTCCAAGCTGGCGGTCCGGGCTCACGGGGCGACGGCCCAGAGCTCCACCTCGACGGAGGCGCCGAGTGGCAGCGCGGCCACCCCGATCGCCGTTCGGGCCGGTCGATGCTCACCGAAGAACTCGATCCAGACCTCGTTGGCCGCCTGGAACTCACCCATGTCGGTCAAGAAGACGGTGGCCTTCACCACGTCGGTGCGGCTCGCACCCTCGGCCTCGAGGAGTGCGGCGCCGTTGGCGAGCGCTTGGCGAAGCTGCGCTGATGTCCCTCCCTCGACGAGGGTGGGCGACGACGCGGCCGGGTCGAGGCCGAGCTGTCCTGAGGTGATCAGGAGGCCTGCGGCGCTGACGATGGGCGAGTAGGGACCGACGGGTGCTGCCATCTCCCTACCTTGTCACGACAGCGGCCACGTGGGCGGCTGCCCGGCCTCCGTCCATGCCGCCGCCATGGTGGCAGCCATCACCGCCACCCCGATCGGCACGCTCGGTCGATCGGACTCAATGATCTCGACCTCGACGCTGGGCATGGCCTGTGCGCCGATGATGCCGAACGACCTGATGGTCAGGTCGTGGACCTGGCCCTCGTCATCGACGGCGATGCCCTCCGAGCGGACCAAGCCGAGCCCGTGGTGGACCGCACCGATCACGTAGCTGCGAAGGGTGATGGCGCACAGCGGTTCGCCGGCGTCCACGGCGACGTGCACGATGCCAGCAGCATCAAGCCGGACCACCGCTCGGCCACCACCCGGCGCCACCACCTCGACCTCCTCGCCCGGCTGCGAGCCGATCGAGGCCCGGGCAGCGAGGAGCTCTGCGACCACAGCACCTCGATGCGTGGCCCCGATCCGAGGCCCCGTCACATCGACGAGTTCGACCGTCACGTCAGGCGCGATCGCCGCCACTTGCTCGAGGACCGCTGTCAGGTCGTCGCTGTCGGGCGTCCGGCCGACTCGAACCACGCCTGCGCCATCTGGCCGGAGCGCCAGCGCCAGCGGCGGTCGCTTGGCACCCCGGCGGACGACCTCCTCGCGTGGCCACACTGCCAGGACCGGGGTCCCGAGCTCGTCGGCCAGCCGACGAGCATCCTCCCTGATCGGTGAGTTCCGCTTGGCGCCGAAGGCTCCCGCGTTGGCAAAGGGGAGCGAGGGTTCGCCACCTGGGGCGCACCAGCTGGCGTCAGGCTCGACATAGGCGGGCTCGACGAAGGTGGTCGCGAGCACTACCACCGCACCCTCCACCGCGGGTGGCTCGATCGGGTGACGAAGCGGCATGGTCGAGTTGCGGCCTTGGACCTTGGCTGACGCCAAGCGAGCTGCAGCCTGTGTGGCGGCGAGCTCGTAGCCACCGGCAGCAGTGGCAAGCGCCACGGTGGAACCCTCCGGCGCGGTGTCGGCAGCGAAGCCACCCTGTCCGAGGACGACCACGTCACCGGCTCGTTGTGGTGTCCCGCTCTCGAGCGTGGCCCGTGCCGCAGCACCGTCAGCATCTCGCCGTGGCGGGAGCTGCGCCGCAGGATCGAGTGCGAGGAGCGCAGCCTCAACAATCGGCTGGAAGCCAGTGCAACGACAGAGGTGCGCGCCGAGCGCCGTCCTCACCTTGCTCTCGTCTGGCACGCCCCGTCGGCTGAGCCCTGCGAGTCGGCTGAGGATGCCCGGCGTGCAGAAGCCACATTGGCTGGCTCCTGTCGCCTCGAAAGCTGCGACGAGCCGATCGAGGAGTGGTTCGTCGATCGATGAGGCGGTGGTGACGCTTCGGCCCGCCACTCGTCGAACGGGCGTGACGCATGCGACTCGTGCCACCCCGTCGACCAGGACCGTGCAGCAGCCACACTGCCCCTGGGGGCTGCAGCCGTCCTTCAGGCTCGTGAGCCCGAGGTCCTCTCGGAGCGCATCGAGCAAGGTGGCGTCAGCGGCCAACGCAACGAGCTGACCATCGACCTCGACCTCGACGAGGCCAGGTACTGCTGTGGTGGCGTCGGTGTCGCTCAGCTGAACGAGGAGCCGCAGCCGCAGGTGCGGGTGGCATTCGGGTTCGTGATGTTGAACCCGGCGCCGTTGAGACCGTCGGCGTAGTCGAGCGAGGAGCCCGACAGCATCTCTGCGCTCTGCGGATCGACCACGACCTTGATCGTGCCGAAGGTGCGCACGACGTCATCGTCGGCGAACTCGGAGTCGAAGTACATGTCGTAGCTGAATCCCGAGCAGCCGCCCGACTTCACAGCGACGCGAAGCGCCATCGTCTCGCCGCCCTCCTCCTCAGACAGCAGCTCAGCGACCTTGGCCGCTGCCTTGTCTGAGAGGGTCACAGGGTCGGGCTTGCTGCCGATGTTCACCGCGGTTCCAACAGTCATCGAGTCACTCTCCTTGCGAGGGCGTCGAGACGGGCCACTCCACCTCGACTTCTCCAGCCCCCATGCTAGCGAGAGGATCGGCGGAGCACGCCGGTAGGTTGACGCTATGGACGAGAACACCGAGCCGAGCACCCAGCCAGGCATCGCCGAGCTCGTCCGCACGCAGCTCCAAGGGGTCATCGATCCGGAGCTCGGAGCCAGCATCGTCGAGCTCGGGATGGTCGGCGACATCTCGGTGACGAACGACGGCATCGCCACCGTCACCGTGGCGCTCACCACCGCAGCCTGCCCGCTCAGGGGCCAGATCGAAGAGGACGTCCGCAGATCGGCCGGCAGCGTCGACGGGGTCGCTGGGGTCGAGGTCGTGATGGGGCAGCTCGATCCGGAGGCCAAGGCACAGCTGATGGACACCGCCCGGAAGATCGCCCAGACCGCGGCGCCCGCCACCAGCCTGCCCTCGAGCGCGCGGGTACTTGGGATCTCCTCGGGGAAGGGTGGCGTGGGCAAGTCGTCAGTGACCGCCAACCTGGCCGTCGCCCTCGCCCGACAGGGCCAGCATGTCGGGATCCTCGATGCGGACATCTGGGGGTTCTCGATCCCCCGGCTGCTTGGCCTCGATGGTGCACTCGAGGCCAAGGGGGGCAAGATCATCCCGAGGCGCCTCGAGATCGAAGACGGTCACCTCGAGGTCGTCTCGATGGGCTTCTTGGCCGAGGAGGACCAAGCGGTCATGTGGCGTGGCTTGATCCTGTCGCGAGCAGTCCAGCAGTTCATCGAGGATGTGGCCTGGGGAGAGCTCGACGTGCTGCTCATCGACCTGCCGCCTGGGACCGGCGACGTCCAGATGGCCCTGGCGCGGCTCCTCCCCCGCACCGAGCTCGTCCTCGTCACCACCCCCCAGCTCGCGGTCCAGAAGGTTGCGGCGCGCGCCGGTGACATGGGCCGTCGGGGGAACCTTCGGCTGGCTGGCGTGATCGAGAACATGAGCAGCTTCACCTGTGCCCATGGCGAGACGCACGCCTTCTTCGGCGTCGGTGGTGGCGAGCGCCTCGCCGAGTCGCTCGGGGTCGAGCTGCTCGGCCACATCCCGATCGATGCGTCAATCGCAGCTGGAGGTGACGCTGGACAGCCTGTCGCCCTCGACGACGGGTCCGTGGCTGCCGCCTTTGCTGAGCTCGCCCTTCGACTGGTCGCCCAGCAGGTGCCGTCGTCGACCATGGCAGGCTGCTCGGCCCGCATGCTCGAGCTGCTCGACGCCGCCGTCGAACACGCTCCCTGAGCTACCTGGACAGCGCGAGTTCAGGCGACCACTGCGATCACCCGCAGCGATGTCAGCTCAACTTGCCGTCTGAGCACCAGATGTTGTTAGGCACGTTGAGGCACGGGTTGGGCATCGTCGTCAGGTTCTTCGGGAGCGGGTGGAGGACCACGCCGGTCGTCTGTGGGTACACCGCGTTCGAGGCACAACTGGTGAAGCCGCTGTCGCAGAGCACCTGTGCCAGCAGTGTGGGGTCAGCGCTCGGCTCGCTCAGCGGCACGCCGCACTTCGGGAACTTGGCGACCAGGTCGGACGGAGCGGTCGAGGTCAACTTGTTGTCGATGAAGCAGTTCGAGGCACGGCCTGCGTTGAGCACCAGCTGCGCGATGTCGGCGTTCGATGGGTTCTTGAAGAACCCGTTGTTGGTGAAGGTGTTCCCCTGAACCTTGATGTTCTGCGGGTCGTAGACGCAACCGAACGCCGCCATCTCAATGCCGCCGGTCCCAGTGCACGACTGGTTCATCTCCGGAGTGGAGGAGTCTGGGTAGGGCAGCACGAAGACTCCCCAGGCGCCGTTGTTCTCGAAGGTGTTGTTCATCACCGTGTCGTTCTTGCCGCCCGAGATGGTCATCCCGGTACCGGTCGGGCCCTGTGCGGCGTTGCCAGCCTTCGGTGTGTTTGGGTTGTTGTTGTCCTTGAACACCGAGTCCATGACGACCCAGCACGAGTGGGTGTGGGTGATCGGTGAGATGCCGTTGTTCGGGCAGGCCCCGTTCTGCGGTGCCGGCGGGTCGCCGTTGATCTGGGTGTTCGTGTCGAAGCCGTCCTCGTTGTTGTTGAACGTGGAGTTCTTGATGACGATGGCGCCACCGGAGTTCGTTCCCGAGTAGCCGAGGGCGTTGTATTCCATCCAGGCCTTGTCGATCGTGATGCCGCACACCTGCATGCAGGCGCCGACGTACATGCCCGAGTCGTTCATGTTCGAGCCGTAGATGTTCGACCACGTTGCCGGCCCCGCAGCGTCCTGGGAGAAGATCCCGTACGACGCGGCGGTGTTCTCGCCGCCGTAGTAGGTCGAGCTCGCCGTCAGATACGAGCCTGAGTAGCCCTTCATGCCGATCTTGGCGGTGTCGGCGCCGCCGTTCCACCAGACGCCGTTGCCTGCGTCACCGCTCCCCGACAGGAAGTTGCAGGTCGTGAGGTTGTCGACCGAGACGTTGTTGGCCTTCCAAACGAGCACGCCGTTGCGGCCGATCGCCTTGCCGTCGACGACTGCGCCGAACTGCTGATCTGCCGCCTTGGACGAGCACTCTGGCGCCCCAGCCTTGGTGGAATCGACCACCACGGTGTTGCGGTTGAGACCGCGGATGTGGATGTTCGGCGTGGAGACGAGGACAGCGCCAAAGTGGCCGTGATCGGTGTTGGCAGGCGTGGTGGTGAGGTCTGCGGTCTCCTTGTAGTCACCTGGGGCGACGAGGACCCAGTCACCAGACTTGGCAGCGTTCACCGCGGCCTGGATCGTCATGTACTGACCCTTCTTGCCCTGGTAGGTGCCCACCGTCAGCACCTGGCCCGACGAGGTCGACGACGAGGAGGAGCTCGACGAAGAGGAGCAGCCCGCCAGCAGCCCGACGGGCAGCAGCAGGGCCGCAGCGGCGACCGCCAGCTTGGTTCGCGTCGATCCAGTCGCCATCGTGTCCCCCTCACTCGACTCGGCCCTCGCCGACGTCGCCTTTGAACCTAACAAATCTCGCCGAAGTGACTCGAACTCAGGCGAGCACCTGTGAGCCCCACCCCTGACCATGCTCGAGCCCACGTGGGATCGCATAGAGCCCACTCGCTGTGTGGACCAGGTAGCGGTGCAGGGTGTCGCTGGCGCTGAGCCGGCGCTGGATCGCCACGAACTGCGCAGTCGGATCTCGCTGGAAGCACAGGAAGACGAGGCCGGCGTCGAGCTCGCCTGTGACTGGGTCGATCCCGTCGGCGAAGCCGAAGCCACGACGAAGCAGCTTCTCGCCGGCGTTGGCGGTCGGGCTAGCCACCCTGATGTGAGCGCCGACCGGGATCAGCGGGACGGCGTGGAGACCCGTGGCGGCGAGGTCCACCGGATCGTCCTCGTGGGTGCCGCTGAGCGGTGCCCCCGAGGCCCGGAACCGACCGACAGCGGCCTGCTGCTGCTCGAGCGAGGTGGCACCCCAGAGCTCGAGGCGCATCCTGATGCGCCGGTTCACCAGGTAGGTCCCGCCCTCCATCCACGCGGGTCCAGCCTCATGGCCTGCCCACACATAGCGCGCCATGTCGGCGGCGTCTTGAGCTCGCAGGTTGTTGGTGCCGTCCTTGAACCCGAGCAGGTTGCGCGCGCTCGACTGACCGTCGACCGTCGCCGAGGTCCGACCGAAGCCCAGCTGGATCGCTCGTGGGACGAGGACGCCGAGCGCCAGGCGCTTCGCCGTGTGCACCGCATGGAAGGCGACCTGCGGATCGTTGGCGCACGCTTGGAGCACGATGGCGCCGCCGGAACGGACAGGGTCGAGCTGATCGCCCGGGAACGATGGCAGCTCGACCAAGCCGCGGGGTCGGTCGGCGCGGTTGGCGAGCTGCTCAGAGAAGAAGCTGTCGCCGAAGCCGATGGTCATCGTGAGGTTGGCAGGACCGAGATCGAGTGCCTCCCCGGTGTCGGCCGGCGGCATCGATGTCGGGAGGGTCGAGCCGATCGGCTGTCCAGCTGTCATCTCGGCTGCCGCCGTGCTCCATTGGTCGAGCACGGTGGCCACCTCGGCCCGAGTTGCGTCACCGACGTCGAAGGTCGCAAGCACGAGGTGATCCTGGGCTGGCGTGGCGATGCCTGCCTGGTGGTCGTGGAAGAAGGGGGTCGAGACGGCGGCGGCGCTGGCGGGACCGACGTCAAGGCCCGAGGTGGCCAGCAGCCCTGTGGCGGCGAGCGCCGAGGACCCGAAGAGCTGGCGCCGGGTGAGTCGGGGGCTCATTGGTACTCCCCGCCCTGGCCGAACCCGGCGAGCTGGCCTGCGAGCTGGCCGAGGCTGGCCAGTGACGCATCTGCCGCCTGGACGACCTGGAGTGGTGAGGGGTCGCCCGCCATCGTCTTGTTGAGCGCCCGCAGATCACCCCCGGCCTTCGCCGTCGCCTTGGTTGCGACCAGCGTGCCGAGGGGGACGAGGCCGCGGTAGGCAGCCCGGGCCATAGCCAACGTCGCCGCGCAGTCTGCTGGTGTGGCGCCTGGGGTCGGGCTCGAGCCGCCATAGGCGCTCGGGGCGGTCTCGGCCATCCATGCGACCGCGTCCTGGGCCCTCAGCGCCACTGTGGAGGGTGCCAAGATCACGCGACTCAAGAGCACCTCGAGCAGCGGCGCTGTGCTGACCATCTGGCTCGTCTCGCTGGCCACCGGCTGCCCCGCCCTGAGTGCGGAGAGCACACCGAGGAGGCGTCGATCGTCGATCGGTGCTCTGGTCGTCGACGACACGCCGTTGGACTGGGCATAGGCCCTGATCGAGTCATAAGAGAGCAACGCGCTGTTCGCTGCCGTCGCCGCGCCGGCCACGTCGCCGGCGCGGGCATCGGCATCGAGAGTAGTGACCTGCGCGGCGATCGACTGGCCCGCAGTGGCCATCACGGAGCGGAAGGAGCTCGTCGCCTGGAGCGCTGCTGCCTGCTCAGCTGGTGTGGCCACAGGGACGGCCGCGGCGTGCGGATGCGCACTGGTCGACGACGAACCGCAGCTGGCCAGCACGACAGCGAAGCTGGCGGCAGCGATCAGGAGAGAGGAGGGGCGCACCGGTCAGATGCTAGAGACCCTGGCGGTGCCGCTCAGGTCGCCTCTGGAGTTGCTGCCTCGCCGTCGCCCGGGTTTGCAGCGTGGGAGATCAGGCGGACAGCCTCGTTGAAGTCGGCTGGCCCGGCCGGAGTACGTCCCTCGACGAAGGCCTCGTCGTAGCCCTCATCACCGGGAAGCAGGATGCGGACACCTCGCTCGGTGATGGTGATCCTCGGCATGATGGCCGGGACCGAGGCGGCGCGCTTGGCCGCGTCGATGAGCTCGGCGACCGTCTCGAACCGGCTGATCGCCTGGAGGTTCCGGATCGTCGGGAAGATCAGCTCGATATCGCCCTCTCGGTGACGACGCAGCGCATCAGCCGGGGTCACCCACTCGTCAGCGACCACCTCACCGGCGTCGTGGGCTGCCGTCTGACGGGCCGGAGCGGCAGCAACGAAGAACCTGGTGTCGTAGCGACGCGGCGAGCCCTCTGGCGTGATCCAGTGCGCGAAGTAGTGGAGACCCCCGACGTCGAGGGTGAGCTGCTCCTCCGCCACGACGTCCAAAAATCGCCGTTGCCGGTCGTTCACCGCCGCCCGATGGGTCACGAAGCGGGGCGCCACATCCCCCTCGAGCTCGAGCGGAGCGCCATCGCGTGTGGTGGCCAGCAGGATGCCGGCCTCCTCGAACAGCTCTCTGAGCACCGCCACCCAGTAGGCCAGGCCACCCTCCTCGATCCCGAGGATCTCGCTGGCCTCAGCGTCGCTCCGGCCCCGGGTCAGCGCTTCGGCCTCGTTCCCGCCGTCGGCCGGGTCCACGCCGCCGCCAGGGAACACATAGGCGCCTCCGACGAAGTCCGAGTTGAGGTTCCGCTTCACCATGAGCACCTCGAGCGCCCCGGCAGCCGAGTCGCGCACCAGCATCACCGTGGCCGCCGCTCGGAGCCGTGCCTTGTCCTCGTCGGTCGCCATGGCCCGAGGGTAGCCCCGCCATCCGCTACGCGTCTTTGCTCGGGTAACCTCCTTGAGCCGTCGACCAGGAGGACAGCGCCGTGGCGCAGCAGCCATCCGACAAGAACAAGCAGGCCAGCAAGAACGCGAGTCGTCCCGTCGGGCAGGGCGCCAAGCGCACCGCTCCTTCCAAGGCGTCGAAGCGCTCCAGCTCGACGCTGCTCACCTGGGGCGCCATCGGCTTGGTCCTCGTGATCGTCGTGGTCCTCCTCGTGGTGAAGTTCGCTGGCGGTGGCAGCACCACCACGAGCGGCACCGGCTCCTCGGTCGCACCACAGAGCCTGGTCGACCAGGTCACCAAGATCCCAGCCAGCGTCTACGACACCGTGGGCGTCACCTCGCCCGCCACCCCGGTCTCCAAGCCCGTCGAGGTGAAGGGCCAGCCGGCACTGACCTTCCCTGACGCCTCCGGCGCCGCCAAGCCCGGTGTCTTGTACATCGGCGCCGAGTACTGCCCCTACTGCGCAGCCGAGCGTTGGCCGATGATCGCCGCGCTGAGCCGCTTCGGCAGCTTCGCCAACCTGAGCGTGACCCAGTCGTCGGCGACCGACGTGTACCCCAACACGCCGACCTTCTCGTTCTTCAAGGCCTCAGCCACGAGCTCGTACCTCGTCTTCAAGGGCGTCGAGCAGTACTCCAACGTCGCTGACGCATCAGGCGGCTACAAGGTGCTCGAGCAGCTCACGCCAGCGCAGGTCAAGCTGATCTCGAAGTACGACACCGCGAAGTACCTGCCCGGCGCCTCGCCTGGCTCGATCCCGTTCATTTCGATCGGCAACAGGTTCCTCGTTGCAGGGGCCAGTTACTCGCCAGCGATCCTCTCGGGCCTCACGCGCTCGGAGATCGCCGCTGGGCTGTCGGATCCGACCAACCCAGCCACCCAGGCCATCGTCTCGACTGCCAACTACCTCACCGCCTCGATCTGCCAAATCACGAACCAGCAACCCGGTTCCGTCTGCACCTCGAAGGGCGTCCAGGCCGCCAACAAGTCGATGGGCCTGTCCTCCTAGGGGGAGCCGATGACGGCCATGGACGACAGCGCCCTCGGGAGTGCCCCGCGGTGGGCGGTGGTGGCCTCAGGGCTGCTGTCGCTGGTCGGACTCGGGATCTCGACCTACCTGACGATCGCCCACTTCGTCGGCGTCCAGGCCCTGGCCTGCAATGCCAACAGCATCGTCAACTGCGAGGTGGTGACCACCTCAGCCCAGAGCACGCTCCTCGGCATTCCGGTGGCGATCCTCGGCCTCTGCTACTTCGTCGTGGCAGTGCCGTTCTACTCCCCATGGGCCTGGCGATCCTCGCGACGACTGGTGCACATCATTCGCCTCGCCGGGGCGGTCGCGGGCATGGCGTTCGTGCTCTGGCTCATCACCGCCGAGCTGCTCATCATCGGCAAGATCTGCCTCTGGTGCTCCGGCGTGCACCTCGTGACCTTCATCCTCTTCGTGATCACGATGCTCACCGTGCCGAAGATGCTGAGCGGCGAGGACGCCTGAGCTTCCTCGCGGCTCAGTGCCGGACGAGCCGACGATCCATCACCTCTCGGCGCTCGACCTCGTTGAGACCTCCCCAGATACCGTGAGGTTCCTTGATATCGAGGGCGTAGCTCAAGCACTCGGAACGGACCTGACAGCCCTCGCAGATGGCCTTGGCGCTCATCTCGCGAAGTGACTTGTCCTCTTTGCGCTCTGGTGCGCTCGGCGGAAAGAACATCTCCGCGTACGGCCCACGACACGCAGCCAGACGCTGCCAGTCATCCACCAGCTCGAACATGCAGCCACCCCCCAGCGACTCGACCTCTGCGAACTGCCAGCGTACCGGTGCGATCGCCCCTAGACAACCCCCCTGAGCAGCGTTTTTCGCTTCTCGAGCAGGCCGGCGCGACAGCGGCCGGTAGCCTCAGGGCGAGATGGACCTCAGGAACCTCGCTGCGCAGGCTCGGGTCACCTTCCTCCTCGGCAAGGGTGGGGTGGGCAAGACCACGGTTACTGCAGCCATGGCCCGCGCACTTGCCGACGAGGGGAGTCGTGTCCTGGTCATCGAGCTTGAGGGCCGGCCCGAGGTTGGCCGGGCCTTCGGCCTCGACGGGGAGCTCGACTACGCCGGACGACGGCTCTACGAGGCTCAGAGCGGTGGGTTCGTGGCGGCCCGGCGAGTCACCCCCGATGAGGCGCTGCTCGAGTACCTCGACGACCACAGTCTCGGCCGGCTGTCTCGCCGGCTGCTCTCCGCCGGCATGGTCGACGTCGTCGCCGGCGCCATCCCAGGGATCCGGGAGGTCTTGTTGCTGGGGAAGATCAAGCAGATTGCCAACGAGGAGTCCGAGCTCGACCTGATTCTCGTCGATGCTCCCGCCACAGGCCACGCGGTCACGTTGCTCACCTCGCCAGCCGGCGTCTCGGCTGCCGCGAGGGGCGGCCCAGTGCGCTCCCAGGCTGATCAGGTGGTCGAGATGCTCGAGGACCCTGCTCGTGCCGCGGTGATTCTCGTCACAATCCCCGAGGAGCTCCCCGTCACCGAGACGGTCGAGGCGGCGTTCCGGATCGAGGACGAGGCCGGCCTGGCGCTCGCAGCGGTGATCGCCAACAGGGTCGAACCACCCCGCCACAGCCTGGAGGTGCCTGCCGCCGTCGCCGCCAGCGAGCTCGGCGTCGAGCTCCACGCCGCCACCCTGGCCACGCTCGATGAGGCGGCACGGTTCCAACGAGCGAGGGAGGTCGAAGCGGCCCGACAGCTCGAGCGGCTCCGCACCGAGCTGCCGCTGCCGATCCTCGTGTTGCCACGGGTGGCAACCGCGGCGGTTGGACCCGCTGAGCTCGACCTGCTCGCTGCCGCCCTTCGCCACGCGGCAGAGCAGCCCGGGGTCGGCCGATGACCGCGCTCCTCGACGCCCTCGACCTGGTCGATGTCGTCGTGTGCTGTGGCCCAGGTGGCGTCGGCAAAACCACCGTGTCAGCTGCCCTCTCGATCCGCCTTGCCGAGGAAGGGCGTCGAGTCTGCGTCCTCACCGTCGACCCGGCCCGTCGGCTCGCCCAAGCGCTCGGTATCGACGGTGCCGGCGGCGAGCCGGTTCGGGTCCCCCACGTCGCTGGAGGCGGGCTCCACGCCGTGATGCTCGATGCGACGCAGACCTTCGACGCGCTCGTCGTCCGCTACGCCGGCTCGGTCGAGCAGGCCGAGGCCATTCGCGAGAACCGCCTGTATCGCAGCCTGTCCTCCTCACTCAGCGGGACTCAGGAGTACATGGCGATGGAGAAGCTCTACGAGCTTGTCGAGTCAGGTCGCTTCGACGTCGTGGTGGTCGACACCCCGCCGACGCGCAACGCCCTCGACCTGATCGATGCACCCACCAGGCTGACCTCGTTCCTCGAGAATCGGATCTTTCGGGCGCTCTTGACCCCAGCGCGCGCCTACCTGCGAGCCGTCTCTCTCGCCACTCGGACCCTGCTCGCCACCATCGGCAAGGTGGCCGGTGCCGAGCTGGTGGCCGATGCGGTCGACTTCTTCCAGGCATTCGCTGGCATGGAGCAAGGGTTCGCCGACCGTGCCACCGCCATCCACGATCGACTCAGACAGCCGAGCACGAGCTTCGTCCTCGTGACGACGCCCAGACAGGATGCGATCGTCGAGGCGCAGTTCTTCCAGGACCGGCTCAGAGACGCAGGTCTCGATGCCGGCGGGGTGATCGTCAACAGGGTCCACCCAACCTTCGCCACGCCTCCGGCCGGCCTCCAAATCCCCTCCACGAGCGACCTCGGAGTCCTGATGGCGAACCTCCAGGAGCTCAACGAGCTCGCCACGCTCGAGCGCCGTTCGCTCGACGATCTCTTGGCGGCGATCGGCGACGCACCGGTGGCCTCGTTGCCTCTGTCGAGCGATGCCGCAGGCGACGTGCCGGGACTCCGACGCCTCATTGAGCACCTGACCGACGAGACCCGGTGAGATACCGGTCATCGGCTCGCTGGTAGGTTTGCTGCTTGTGAGCACCATCATCGTTGCCAGCGATACCTCCTCGGTTCGCCGCGAGATCCTGAGCGTCCTGGACGGTGGGGACCTTGACCTGATCGAGGCGACCTCCGGCCCCGAGGTCCTCTCGCTGGCCCACGAGCTCGATGAGGTCGACCTTGTCATCGCCGACCTCCAGATGAGCGCCATGGGGGCGATTGCCATCTGCCTCGAGCTCCGGCTCGAGGCTTCGTACGATGCACTCGATCAGATCCCTGTCTTGATGCTCCTCGACCGACGTCCTGACGTCTTCCAGGCAAAGCGAGCCGGGGCCGACGGCTGGATCGTCAAGCCGCTCGACGCCATTCGGATCCGCCGAGCGACCGCAGCCCTGCTCGAGGGCGGCCGCTTCGAGGACCTCTCGTTCCAGCCGGCCCCGGTGCTCGCCGGGGACGCGTAAGAAGGTCGTCGGCGTGGTCGCCGACAGCGCCCCTCCACCAGAACGCCGCCGTCGCCGTCGCAAGGAGCGTGACGTCGACCCTGTCGACGGTCCGCTCGACGAGATCGCCCGCAACGTCGCTGAGCTGGCGGACATCGAGGTCAAGGAGGTGATGACCCCACGCCTCGACGTCGAGATGCTGACCACGCCGGTGAGTCCCACTGACGTGGCGCGGGCGGTCCGAGAGAGCGGGCACAGCTGCTACCCCGTCGTGCTCGACGACCTCGACGATGTGCTCGGGCTGCTCTTTGTCAAGGACCTCTTCAGAGCCGGACGCGACGACCTCCTCGAGGCTGGTGGCGGGCTGAGCGCCCTCGACATCTCACGACGTGTCCGCCCAGCCCTCCTGCTGCCCGAGTCCCTGGGGCTCATCGAGGCACTGACCGAGATGCGCTCGGGTCGTCGAAGCGTCGCGCTCGTGGTCGACGAGCATGGCGGGGTGGCGGGGATCGTCTCGCTCAAAGACCTCTTAGAACCCCTCGTCGGCGACCTCACCGACGAGCTGGCCGGGGAAGATGAGCCCGACGTCATCAGGGTCGATGCATCCCGGTGGCTGGTGAATGGTCAGATCAGCCTGGACGACCTGGCAGACGAGACTGGCCTCGGCCTCCCTGACGGCGACTACGTGACCCTCGG
>CAITOG010000137.1 GCA_903893955.1 uncultured Actinomycetes bacterium | reverse complement strand
TTCGAGATCACCGAAAGCGCCGCCTTGGGCGACCTGCAGCGCGCAGACGCCCTGATCCGCGGCCTGCGCCGCGGCGGCGCCGCCATCTGCCTCGACGGCTTCGGTTCGGGCGCGTCGTCGTTCGACTACCTGCGGCAGGTCGCGGTCGACTCCGTCAAGATCGACGGCCGCTACATTCGGGAATTGACCAATCTCAGCGGCCGCAACGGGGTGCTGGTGCGCCACCTGGCCGGCCTGTGCCGGGAACTGAAGATCACCTCCATCGCCCAGATGGTGGAGCACAAGGACACGGTCCAGGTGTTACGCCAGGTCGGTATCGACTGCGGCCAGGGTTTCCTGTTCGGCCGTCCGGAGTCCGCCCCGAACCCCCCGCTGCGCGTCGGGCAGGCTATGCAGGCGGCGCAGCGCTAGACCGATCGGCCGCTCAAGCAGGCCGTAAGCAAGCCACCCGGCTATCAGCGCCACGATCACCGCCGCCGGCGCGCGCGCCAGAGGCGGCCAGGCGGGTGTGAGCCAGGCCAAGGCGGCGATCACCGGCGCCTGCACCAGATAGAGGGAATAGGACGCATCGCCCTGAGCCGTCAGGGCCCGCGCCAGCGCTCCGGTTCCAATCCGCCCGTCCGCCTCCAGCTTGAGCGCCCCGGCCACGATCATCGCCGCCGGCGGACCCCAGACGAACGGGCGCAGGAAGTCGTCGCGCAGCCCGCCGACCTGACAAGCGGCCAGAATCGCCACGCCGCCGAGGATCAGGCCCCGCTCGTCGAGCGCGCTGGCCACGTGCCGGTCACCGACCGCCACCGTCACAACCTCGATCCCCGCCGCCGCCATCGCTCGATGGAGGCCCAGGTTGCTCATGACGGTGACGACCAGGCCATCCCCGGCGAGTCGACCCGCTCGCTTGGCGTCGAGGGCGAAGAGGCAGAGCAGTGCGTCGCCGTCGACGATGTCGCCGTCCTCGTCGACCGCGATGAGGCGGTCAGCATCGCCGTCGAGCGCCAGCCCGAGCTGCGCGCCGTGGCGCAGCACCTCAGCCGCCAGCCGCTCCGGGTGGGTCGAGCCGACCCCGTCGTTGATGTTCTGTCCATCAGGCTGGTCGCCGATCACGTGCACGGTGGCGCCGAGACGGCGAAGCACCTCGGGCGCCACAGCGCTCGCGGCACCATTGGCGCAGTCGACCACGATCGACATCCCTGCCAGGGCATCGGGAGGGAGGATGGCCACGAGGTGGTCGCTGTACTCGGCGACAGCCGACGGAGCCGAGTCCAGGAGGGCTGGCGGCTGGAGCGAGGGCACGATGGCATGGTCGAGCAGGCGAGCCAGCGCTGCCTCGATGGCTGCCTCATCGTCGTCGCGAAGCTTGGTGCCGCCAGGACCGAGGACCTTGATCCCATTGTCGAAGAAGGGGTTGTGCGAGGCCGAGATCACCGCACCGATGGTTCCCTGAGCGGCGCAGAGGTGCGCGACGCCCGGGGTCGGCAACACGCCGACGTCGTAGGGGTCGTCGGCGCCCGCCTCGCCGAGTCCAGCCACCAGGGCGGCCGACAGCAGCGGACCTGACTCCCGGGTGTCGCGACCCACGATGCACCGACGAGGGCCGAGCACCTCCGCCACGGCCATGCCGAGGCAGTACGCCACCTCAGTGGTGAGATCGCTCCCAGCTCGTCCTCTGATCCCGTCGGTTCCGAACCGGACCGGGGCCATGGATCAGCGCTTGGAGTACTGCGGCGCCTTACGGGCCTTCTTGAGGCCGTACTTCTTTGACTCCTTCTCACGTGCGTCGCGAGTCAGGAGTCCTGCCTTCTTGAGCGCACCGCGAAGCTCGGGGTCGAGCTCGATGAGCGACCGGGCGATGCCGAGACGAAGCGCCCCCGCCTGGCCTGAGATGCCGCCGCCGTCCATGGTGGCGTCGACGTCGTAGGTCTCCTCGAGCTGCACCACGCGCAGCGGCTCGGTGATGAGCTGGCGGTGCATGGCCGAGGTGAAGTAGTCGTCGAAGGCGCGACCGTTGATCGTGAACTTGCCGGAGCCGGGACGCAGACGCACGCGTGCGACCGCCTGCTTGCGTCGACCGGTGGTCTGGGTGAGGGGTGCGGTCATTGGTGTCTCTCCTAGGCCGTGGCCCGGCGGGCGCCGGGGACGTCGCGAGGCTCGGGGCGCTGGGCCTCGTGCGGGTGGTCGGGACCGGCGTAGACCTTCAGCTTGTCGAGCTGAGCTCGGCCGAGTCGGTTCTTCGGGATCATGCCCCGCACTGCGCGGGTGACGAGCTCGACGGGGTTGTCATCGAGCAGCTTGGCGTAGCTCTTCGACTTGAGGCCGCCCGGGTAGCCGGAGTGGCGATACGCGAACTTGGATTCGGCCTTGTTGGACGTCATCACGACCTTGTCGGCGTTGATGATGACGACGTGGTCGCCGGTGTCCAAGTGCGGTGCGTAGTAGGGACGGTGCTTGCCACGCAGCAGGCTGGCCGCTTCGGTGGCCAGCCGGCCGAGGACCATGCCGTCAGCGTCGATGACGTACCAGGCCCGAGTGATGTCGCTGGGCTTCGTTGAGTGGGTGCGCACCGTGGTGCCTCTCTTCTTATCGTTGCGTCAGACCGATCCGGCCACTGCGGCGGGGGCGGTCCACTTCGGGGGGTGGTGACAGGGTTCCCTGTCACACGGAGGTCCCATGCTAGGCGTCGTTCGGCCCTTCGAGCAAGCCGGCGCCGCCATCGGTCACTTCGGCGTCGTACCCGACGCCGATCAGGCACAGGCCGGCGGCCGGTGCCGGGCGGGCTGCACCCTGTCGGCTCTGGCTGCGGAGCAGTGCCACCAACTCTGCTGCATTGGATCGCCCGGCGCCCACCTCGACGAGCTGGCCGACGATCGAGCGGACCATCTGATGGCAGAACGACGACGCCTGGATCTCGATCCGGATGAGGCGTCCTTGCGCCAGGTCGACCACGCCGGGGTCAGGCACCACGGCCACCGTCGCCTCGGTGACGAGGCGGATGATGGGATCACCCGGCGACGTGCCAGGAACCTTGCGGCAGAAGGCACGAAAGTCGTGGCTCCCGATCAACGAGCCGACGGCCTGGGCCATCGCCCGCACGTCGAGCGGTCCCGGCACGTGCCAGGCCAGCTCCGAGAGCAGGGGCTCTGCCACCGGCGCCTCGTGGATCAGGTAGCGATAGCGCCGCCATCT
>CAITOG010000136.1 GCA_903893955.1 uncultured Actinomycetes bacterium | reverse complement strand
GACGAAGTGTCCATCCATCACATCCACGTGCAACCAGTCGCTGCCAGGGGTGACCGTCGAGACAGCGTCAGCAAGCGTGCCGAAGTCGGCGCTGAGGACCGATGGCGCGATCCTGAGCATGCCAGCGGGACCAGGATCAGCGGTGGTGCGAGTGCTCATCATGCAGCGAGCCTAGGTGGCAGGACCATTCCCCAAGACGATCGGGTGACGGGCATCGACGCCTCGAAGCCAATCAGCAGCCGCCATCGCCTTGCGGCTCTCCGGCTGGACCTCGACCAGCTCCAGGCCACCCGAACCGGTCGCCACCACGCCGTCGACCAAGGTCCCAGGTGCTCCAGCGACTTGGGCAGCCTCCCTCGCCGATCGGATGATGAGGCGACGTCCTTCGAACGAGGCGGTCGCCCCTCCCAGGCGGACCAGCCGGAGGAGATGCTCAACGGAGCTCGTCCAATCGATCGACAGCTCCGACCGCGAGATCTTGGACGCGTAGGTGATCTCGCCCTCCTGGTGGATCGGCGCTGGCAAACCGACCGAGAGAAGGTCGACGAGCAGCGCGGTCCCGAGCTCGGCCAGCTCGAGCTGCAGCTCGACGAGCGTCTTGTCCCCCACCGTCGTCTCCGCCCGGGCGAAGACGTCGCCGGTATCGAGCTCAGGTGCGACAGCCATCGCGCACACACCGGTCACCTCGTCTCCAGCCAAGATCGCACGCTCGACCGGCGCCGCTCCCCGCCAGCGGGGCAAGAGCGAGAAGTGAAGGTTCACCATCGACACCCGCTCGAGCAGCGATGTCGGGATGATCCGGCCATAGGCCACCACGATGGCGAGATCCACGTCGACGTCGCCCAAAGCGCTCAGGTCATCGGTCACATCAAGCCCCAGTTCCACCGCTGCAGCCTTGACCGGGCTCGGCATCGACGCCCCTCCTCGGCCACGGCGCACGTCGGGACGAGAGACGACGATCACCACCTCGTGGCCGGCCTCGACGAGGCCACGAAGGGTCACGACGGCAAGCTCTGGCGTGCCGAGGAACGCAAGGCGCGCCATTGGGGCCGTCAGTCTCGGGTCAACAGCCCAAGGCCGTCTGGGTCAGGCCGAGTGGAGAGGTCGATCGCCCGCTCCCGCAGCAGCCGCTTCGCAGCGGCTCGCTGCTCCTCGTCGAGCCGTTCAATCAGCAAGATGCCATCAAGGTGATCGAGCTCGTGCTGGAACACTCGTCCTTCGTACTCCTCGGTCTCAATCGAGATCTCGTTGCCCTCGAGGTCGTAGCCGACGAGATGCACCCGATCGGGGCGGGTGATCTCCCACGACAGCCCGGGAACGCTGAGGCAGCCCTCTTCGAAGGTCCACTCGCCGTCTGACTCGACGATCGAGGGGTTGATGATGGTCATCGGGCCGTCGCCGATGTCGTAGACGAACACCCGTCGCTGCACGCCGATCTGGTTCGCCGCGAGTCCACTGCCAGGCGCGGCGTACATCACCTCGATCATGGTCTCAGCCAGCTGTGCGATACGGCCGTCGATGTCGGTGACTTCTTGCGCCGAGACCTTGAGCACAGGGTCGCCGTAGGTGCGAATGGTGGTGCTACTCACGTCTCGATCCTACCGGCCGTGCTCATCACACCGGCTCCTGATCCACCGCCACGGTGACCCGCTCCTTCGGCCGACCTGCCGCCGCCAGTGCATCGCAGAGCCGCGAGGTGGTCGGAGCAAGGACCGCTAGGCGATCCTCCCCGAGGGGCCTCACCTCGAGGTCCAGCTGGGAAAGCATGCGGCCGAGCTCGTCCGCCCCTGCTCCCTTGAGGACTGCACAGGCCCGGACAGGTGGGAGGCCCAGGAGTGAGCGGACCTCGAGGTCCTCGGCGACGACGCCATCGATATGGCCACTTCTGGCGGCTTCGATGACGGGGTGCGAGGCGGCGCGGGTCTGGAGCAGCACAGAGCCAGCGGTCTCGCTCCGTCGACCTCCCACCAACCTGCCCGCCAGGCCGATGAGACGAAGTGTGGCGAGCTCGGCACCGGCCCTGGGCGCCAAGAGGTGTGCGTCGACGTCTAAGAACACGACCAACCTCGTCTTTCGCAGCCTGTGGACCACTGCCTCTGTCCCGACCACACATCGCGCTGCGGAAAGATCGACCTCGGTCGACGCAGCCGTCATCTCCGCCACAGGCACCCCGAGTAGTCGAGCCACCTCCTCTGCCACCTGGGCAGTACCGGCTCGAAGCACCTTCATGGCCGTCGCGCCGCACTCGGCGCAGATCACAGGACGTACGGCGTCACACCTCGGGCAGACCAGGTGCTCGTCCACGAGCGAGACCGATGCGTCACACCGCTCACATCGCACCAGCGCCGCGCATGACCGACATGCGAGCAGCCGGGCTCGTCCTGTGCGATTGAGGATGCACGCCACCGCAACGCCCTCGGGCTGTTCGGCGAGTGCTCGGTGTGCCGCCGTGACCATCTCGTCGGAGTAGCGCCCGGTTCGCGGGTCTGCGCCCCGACGATCAGCGACGTGGATGCGGGGCCAGCCGCCGGCCAGCTCATGAGGCCCTGCAGCCGTGCGGTTCGCAATGCCAGCCAGCCGTGGCGTCAAACAGCTCGACACCAAGACAACAGGAGCCTTGGCGCGACGCCCTCGCTCGATCGCAACCTCGACTGCTGACCAGGTCGGCGCGCCCTCAGACTGCAATCGATCGTCATCAGCATCGAGCACCACGATGCCCGCCAGCCGAGGGGCCGGAGCGAACGCCGCTGTTCGCGTTCCCACGATCACCGGCCACCCGGCACGAGCGGCATCCCAGCCGTCGGCCAGATCGACTGCCGAGATCCCCCTGCGCCCAAGTCGCCCCACCAACCGGCGTGCGTAGGCGAGACCGGGGACGATCACCAGCACGCTCTGTCCGGCGATGATCTTGGATCCCACTGTCCCGAGTATCCCGAGCACGAGCTCGAAGGGATCGGTTGCTGGACCGATCTCGACCACACGGGTCTCGCTGCACGCTGCGACCTCGGCGCCGAGCAGCCCAAGCGGGCTCACGGCGTCAGCAGGTGGACGGAAGGCCGGTGGCGACGGCAGTTGGACGACGATCGTGTCGGGCGACGCGGTGGCGAGGAATCGCGCTGGGGTCGAGGCCCATCGCCAGGCAGCCCACGTGCACAGCTCGACGAGGTCAGCCGGTGGTCCAACCCCGAGTGAGCGAGCGAGCTCCTTGGGTTCCTGATGCAGCCCGCCTTCGCCGACGATCCAGCCGCGCACCGAGCGACCGTGGAGCGGGACTCTCACCCGGCTTCCTACCTCGAGTGGGCCGGTGAATCCCGCAGGCACCTCATAGTCGAACGCTCGATCGAGCGCCGCCACCTCGGTGAGGACCGAGACGACCCGAGGGCCTGCCTCGCCTCCCACCGACGCTGCTAAAGGCCCAGTGCCCGGCGGAGGTCGTCCGCTCGGGTGGTCTGCTCCCAGGTGAACTCACGCTCGGCGCGACCGAAGTGCCCATACGCAGCCGTCTTCTTGTAGATCGGGCGACGAAGGTCGAGGTCCCGCGAGATGGCAGCCGGCCGGAGATCGAAGGTCTCGCTCACGGCCTTCTCGATGGCGACAGGGTCGACCTTCTCGGTCCCGAAGGTCTCGACGAGGAGCGACACCGGATGGGCAACGCCGATGGCGTAGGCGACCTGCACCTCACACCTGCTCGCCGCCCCGGCGGCAACCACGTTCTTGGCGACCCATCGAGCGGCGTAGGCGGCAGAGCGGTCGACCTTGGAGGGGTCCTTGCCTGAGAAGGCACCACCACCATGGCGCGCCATGCCCCCGTAGGTGTCAACGATGATTTTCCGCCCAGTCAGACCGGTGTCCGCATGCGGACCGCCGAGCTCGAAGATGCCGGTGGGGTTGGTCAGGATGCGGACGCCCTCGGTGTCGAGATCACCCGGCAGCAGCGGCAGGATCACCTCGTTGGCGAGGTCAGGGTGGAGGGTTCCCTCAAGATCGACCCCAGGAGCATGCTGGGTCGAGATCAGCACGGTGGAGATGGCGACAGGTCGGCCATCTTCGTACACCACGCTGACCTGGGTCTTGCCATCAGGACGCAGGTACCCGAGCTGCCCGCTCCGGCGCACCTGGGTCAGACGCTCAGCGAGGCGGTGGCTCAGCCAGACCGGGAGCGGCATGAGATCTGGCGTCTCGTCACACGCGAAGCCGAACATCATCCCCTGGTCTCCTGCCCCCTGCCCGTTGAGGACGTCTTCGCCCCCAGAGCCGGAGCGGAGCTCAAACGCAGCATCGACGCCTTGGGCGATATCGGGGCTCTGGCGGTCCAAGGTGACGAGCACAGCGCACGAGCTGCCGTTGAATCCCTTGGCATCGTCGTCGTAGCCGATCTCGTTGACGGTCTCGCGCACGAGGCTCGGGACATCAACGACGGCCTTGGTCGTGATCTCACCGGCGACGAGGACCATGCCGGTGGTCAACAAGGTCTCGCAGGCGACGCGACTAGCCGGGTCCTGCTCGAGCATGGCGTCGAGGACTGCGTCGGAGACCTGGTCCGCCATCTTGTCAGGGTGGCCCTCGGTGACCGACTCTGACGTGAACGTGTAGCGCCTGCTCATGAGCTCTTCTTCCCTTCATCTTCGCCGAGGTGGCGCACCACCATATCCAAGACCGACTCCGCGACCGCACGCTTCGATGTGAGCGGCACCTCGACGACGCCGCCACCCCGTTCGAGGATGTGCACCGCGTTGGTGTCGTGGTCGAAGCCCACCGCCGGCGCGCTGACGTCGTTGACCACCAAGAGGTCACAGCCCTTGCGGTCGAGCTTGGCTGCTGCGTTGGCCAGCACGTCGTCTGTCTCAGCGGCGAAGCCGACGATGATCTGGCCCTTTGTGCGTGCCTTGACGAGTCCGCACAAGATGTCCTCGGTGGGCTCCAGCACGATCTCAGGGGTGCCGAGCTCACGCTTGACCTTCGAGCTCGCAGCCTGTGAAGGGCGAAAATCGGCCACCGCCGCCGCCATCACCACAACGTCAGCGACCCTGGCGTGCCGTGCCATGGCCTCGTTCATCTGTGCTGCCGTGTCGACTGCTTCGACCTCGACGCCGTGCGGCGCAGTCTGGGGCATCGTCGTCACCAAGACGACCTCAGCGCCGCGCTCGGCAGCAGCAGCGGCGATTGCATGGCCCTGCTTGCCAGAGGATCGGTTCGACAAGAATCGGACGGGATCGATCGGCTCTCTCGTCCCGCCTGAGCTGACGAGGACCTTGGTGCCTGCGAGATCGGTTGCCCTGGGCGCAGCCACCTCGTCGAGCACCGCCGCAACGATCACGCCCGGGTCGGCCAATCGGCCGGCGCCCTCGTCGCCTCCTGCGAGTCGACCGACCTCTGGCTCGACCACCGTGACGCCTCTCGATCGCAGCGTCGCCAGGTTGTCTTGGACGCTCGGCTGCTCCCACATCTCGGTGTGCATCGCTGGCGCGACGATCACCGTGGCACGGGTGGCGAGCAGCGTCGCCGTCAGGAGGTCATCGGCCAGGCCGGCAGCCATCCGAGCGATCAGGTGCGCGGTGGCTGGTGCGACCACGATGACCGAGGCGCTCTGGCCGAGCCGGGTGTGCGGGATGGCAGCGCTGCCGTCGTAGAGCTTCGTCTGCGCCGGCTCTGAGGCCAGCGCGGTGAATGTGAGTGGAGCCACGAACTTGGTGGCGTTCTCGGTCAGGATCGGGGCGACATGGCATCCCGCGTCGACAAGCTGACGACAGACTTCGATCGCCTTGTAGGCGGCGATGCCCCCAGAGACACCGAGGACGATGAAGGGCTTGGGCGACTGCGCCGACACCGCACTCCCCCTCTCTGAGCCGGGTGGCTCAGCTCGCGTCGTCGGACTCAGGAGCGGTCGAACCGAGCACGTCCTGGATCTCTGCAGCCTGGACGATCGAGAAGGGGTCCGTGCTGAATGCCCCCATGGCCTCGGCGTCAGCAGCGGCGGCGGCCTCTGCAGCGAGCTCTTCGGCGTCAGGCCTGTGGTACGTGACCTTGGACTGCGCGATCTCCTCGAAGGCAATCGACAGTGGCTTGCCAGACACGCTCGTGACCTGTGGCGGCACGACTCGACCCAGCACCTCACCGAGGCCCTGGTAGTAGGCGTTGATCTCTCGGGCCCGCTTCGAGCCGAGCGTCACCAGGGTGAACTTCGAGTCGACCTTGTCGAGGAGCTCTTCGACCGGTGGGTCCATGAGGGTCATGCGCTTGGTTGCCATCGGAAGTGCTCCTCGAGTGGTGGGGGCTGCGTCAGGTCAGTCCTGCCGCAGGGAGTCCAGTATACCGAGGATCTCGGCCACAGCTTGCTCAAGGTCCTCGTTGACCACCTCATGGTGAGCGATCTGTCGACCGTGGGCGACCTCTCGCCTGCCCTCTTCGAGGCGAGCCTCAACATGCGACTCAGGGTCACCCCTGCCTCGCAGGCGGGCTGCCTGCACCTCTTCAGAAGGTGGGAGCAGCAAGATCACCGTCGCATCCGGGTGTCGCTCGAGCACCTGACGGGCTCCTGCGATCTCGATCTCGAGCAGGACGTCCCGGTCGATCGTCGGCTCAGGCACTGGGGTCCCATAGAGGTTGCCGAGGAACTCCGCCCACTCGAGGAACCCGTCAGAGGCGGCATGTGCCTCGAAGGTCTCACGATCGACGAAGACATAGGCGTCATCTGGCTCGCCCTCACGGCGAGGACGGGTGGTCCAGCTGCGGCTCAGCCACAGCGAGGGGTCCGCAGCGATCAGTCGCTCAGCCAGCGTGCCCTTGCCGGTCCCGCCTGGACCGATCAGAACGACGATGCGGGGTTCAGCGGACGGCAAGCTTCAGCAGCTCTTCTCGCTGGATCGAGCCGAGCCCCTGGACTCGACGGGACTCAGCGATGCCGATCTGGTCGAGAAGTCGACGTGCCTTGACCTTGCCCAGCGCTGGCAGCGACTCAAGCAAGACGAGCACCTTCATCTTGGCGATCGCCTCGTTGCCGGCTGCCTGGTCCAGAGCTGCAGCGAGCGACAGACGGCCTTCCTTGAGGTCGCGCTTGATGGCAGCTCGCTCCTTGCGGATGCGGGCAGCCTTCTCAAGCGCGGCGGCACGTTGCTCCGGCGTGAGCGAGGGTGGCTGCGGCATGGGCTGGAGCGTATCAGCGCCGTCTGACGACTTCTCAGGGAACCGAACGCGTCAGCTCGCCGGCAAGCTCGCTCGCCGCGGTCGCCAGCGCGCTCACCGATGGTCCCGCTGCCAGGATCGAACGCGAGGCGTTCACCAGCACGGTCCCAGGCATGCAGCCCTCGAACAGCTCACCAACGTCTCGTGGCGTCGCCCCCTGCGCACCGACGCCGGGGACGAGGAAGGGGCCGTTGAGCGAGGGCAGGTCGAGCCGTCCAGCCTGTCGGGTGGCGCCCACCACCGCGCCCAACGACCCGACCGAGCGCCCGAGCTGCTCGATCTCATCGCCATTGCGCCGAGCGAGCTCCGACAGGAGCGACGCTTCGACGCTGTCACCCCCCGCCGTCACAGCCTCCTGGATGCTCCTTCCCTCTGGGTTGGAGCTCGCCACCACCACGAAGAGCCCACGACCAGCGAGGGTGGCCTGCTCTACCACCGCCTCCATCGCACCGAGTCCGAGGTAGGCCACCACGGTGAGGGCGTCCACGCACAGCGGGCTCGACGCATCGAGCCACGCACTGCCGTAGGCGGCCATGGTCGAATCGATGTCGCCCCGCTTGGCGTCCGCCACCACCATGAGCCCCGCCCGATGCGCTTCCTCGATCACCAGCTCGAGTGCGGCGATGCCGGCTGCGCCGTGCCGCTCGAAGAACGCCACCTGCGGTTTGATCGCCGCTGCGACGCCCCCAACCGCCTCGATCAGCGCCCTGCCCATCACCTCGAGGCCGTGCGGCCCGTCTGGCAATCCCCAGCGCTCGAGGAGCGCGGGGGAAGGATCGAGGCCGGCGCACAGCGGAGAGGTCGCCGCCACTTGGGCCGCCAGCCGATCGCCAAACCCCGCCTGCTCACCCATGTGCCACTCCCCTCACCTCTGCCAATGACTCGACGTCGCGGCGCTCGAGCCATCGTCTTATCTCTGCCTGGATCCGCCACGGTGCCCGAGGCTCGGCCAAAGAAGCCGTGCCGACCTGGACCGCACTGGCACCCGCCATGACCATCTCGATCGCGTCGTCGCCAGAGCTGATGCCGCCAACACCGATGATCGGCGTCTCGGGTAGTGCCGCGTGCGTCTCGAAGATGGCCCGCACCGCCACTGCATGGATGCCTGGGCCAGAGAGGCCGCCGCCACCATTGCCAAGCGCGGGACGTCGCTCCTCGATGTCGATCACCATCCCAAGGACGGTGTTGGCGACGACAAGCCCGTCTGCGCCGGCAGCCACCGCCGCAGCCGCGATCTCGGTCAGCTCTGAGGTGTTCGGGCTCAGCTTGACCCATCGGGGCACGCCCAGCGACGACGTGGCGCCGACCACCTCGGCGGTCGCCTGGGCAGAGTGGGCGAACATGCGAGAGCGGTCTTCGAGGTTCGGACAGCTGACGTTGAGCTCGACTGCCGCCACCTCGACGCCCGCAAGGAGCTCCGCCGCACGAGCGAAGTCCTCGACGCTTCGTCCCCAGATGCTCACGACGGTCGTGGCGCCTGCCGCACGAAGCGCCGGAAGGTCATCGGCGATCCACGCCCGGAGCCCAGGGCCTTGGAGCCCGACGGAGTTGATCATGCCGGTGCTCGTGGGCCGAAGCCGAGGAGCAGGGTTGCCTGGCCACGGGTCCGCGCTGAGCGACTTGACCACCACTGCGCCGAGCTCACCCAAGGGGCCGTAGGCCGCCAGCTCTGCCCCGTGACCTGACGTCCCGGCCGCCGTCATGACCGGTCCAGAGAGCTCGAGCGTGCCTACCGTCACCGAGAGGCGAGGGCGCGAGCGGCTCACCTCGGTTCGAACCCCGTCTGATGGAGCGCTTGGAGCGTCGCCACCTCAAGGGGATGCGCGGCCCAGTCGGCGATGCCCTGCGCTGCGGCTCGCGCGGCAGAGAGCGTCGTGATGCAGGGCACGCCATGCTCGATGCACGCGGCGCGGATGTGCGCTCCATCGGCTCGTGGGCCTCGACCACGAGGCGTGTTGATGACCATCTGGACGGCGCCCGAACCGATGAGCTCGACGGCATCCTTGGCCATCGAGGCGTCACCGACCTTGGCCACAAGCGCATCGACCTCGATCCCCTTGTCGCGTAGGAAGCCGGCGGTCCCCACGGTGCCGACCAGCCGGAAGCCCAGACGGGCCAGCTCTGCAGCGACCTCGGCGCCAGCAGCCTTGTCTCGGTCAGCCAGCGAGAGGAACACGGTCCCCTCGGCGGGGAGCCTCGAGCCCGCCGCCATCTGGCTCTTGGCGAATGCCAGCCCGAAGGTGCGGTCGACGCCCATCACCTCGCCTGTCGAGCGCATCTCAGGACCGAGCAGCGTGTCGACGCCTGGGAACCGCCCGAACGGGAGCACCGCCTCTTTGACGCTGACGTGTGTCGGCGTGATCTTCCCGGCCGGCACCATCCCCTCCTCACGGAGCTGCTCAAGTGTGGCGCCAGCCATGATCCGAGCCGCTGCGGCGGCGAGCGGCACCCCCGTGGCCTTCGCCACGAACGGGACGGTGCGACTTGCTCGGGGGTTCGCCTCGATCACGAAGACCTCACCGTCCTTGACGGCGAACTGCACGTTGAGCAGCCCGACGACGCCCAGCGACGTGGCGAGCCGCGATGCCCAGTCCTCGAGGCGCTCGACCACCTCTGGCGGCAGGGTCTGGGGTGGCAGCGCACAGGCGGAGTCGCCAGAGTGGATCCCAGCCTCCTCGACGTGCTCCATCACGCCGCCGATGAGGATCTCGCCCGTCGAGTCCCGCAGGCAGTCGACGTCAACCTCGATCGCCTCCTCCAAGAAGCGGTCGATGAGGATCGGACGCTCCTCAGAGACGCCGCCCTCGCGAGCGAGCGCGCCCTCCGCCCCATCGACCCCGAGCAGCGTCGTCATGGCCCTCGAGAGGCCGGCATCGTCGTAGACGATCTCCATAGCGCGCCCGCCAAGCACGTAGCTGGGTCGGACGAGGACCGGATAGCCGACCTCGGCTGCGACCGCCTTGGCTCCTGCCAGCGTGGTCGCCGTGCCGCCTGGTGGCTGCGCCATGTCGTTGGCCGCGAGCAGATCGTTGAACTGCTGGCGGTCCTCGGCCAGGTCG
>CAITOG010000135.1 GCA_903893955.1 uncultured Actinomycetes bacterium | reverse complement strand
TTCGGCATCGTCGTTGGCATCCCGAGCGATCACAGCGAGGACGCCGTCCTCGACCGTGCGGCGCGTGGCGTTGAGGCCGGGGCTTCGAGGATTCGCCTCAAGGTGGCACGAGGCTTCAGCGCGTCGCCCGCCCGACTCGTGATCAATGCGCTCGATGTCCCGGTCCAGGTTGATGCGAACGGGGCCTTCGGCCTCGACCAGCGTGGCGATCTCGATCCTGAGCTCGCCGCGTTGGATGCTGTGGGCGCGGTCTGCATCGAGCAACCCGTCGCCGGGCGTGATCTCACCGTCATGGCCGCAGTCAAAGAGCGCCTCGAGACAGCGCTGTGCCTCGATGAAACTGTCCGAGGCGTCCAGCAGGTTCGAGACATCATCCGATATCGAGCGGCCGATCTGCTGTGCATCAAGCCGGGGCGGATGGGTGGCATGCGACCAGCGCTCGGTGCGCTGGAGCTCGCGCGAGACGCAGGGCTGCGATGCTTCATCGGCGGCATGTTCGAGACAGGGCTCGGTCGAGCAAGCCTCGGCGTCCTGTCACAGCATGCTGCAGCCAGCTTGGTCTCGGATGTGTCGGCCCCAACGACCTACCTCACTGAGGACCCGTGTGAGCTCGAGCCTCCCGATGGAAGGCTCCAGCCGCTTTGGTCAGGGGCAGGCGTCGGACCCCATCCCCTTGGTCGACACCTCCAGACCGTCGTTCAGGTCGTACTTTGAGCCGCTGAACAAGATCCGGTCATAGAATGCCGACGTGCGACAGACAGCCCTTCGACGCAAGATCCAGCAGATCCAGGAGCGGATCTCTGTCCTGCGCGCCGAGGTCGTCGTTTTGAACGAGCAGATCGCCGTACTCGACGAGGAGGTTGAGGAGCTTCGAGTTCGTGCCGTCGTCGCTGAGACGCCCATCGCCACCAAGGAGCACGCCGAGGCTGCGAGGCACGCCGCGCTGGCACATCGAGCCCGTTCGACTGCAACCGAGACTCTCGTGAACCTTGAACACGAGCGCGACACCCTCTTGGAGAGCGTGGTGCTGGAGGTTCCGACGTGAGCGAGCAGATCCGCGTGGTGATCGCAGACGATGAGGCCATCATTCGCCTGGACCTCAAGGAGATCCTCGAGGACGGTGGCTACACGGTGGTGGCCGAGACCGGACGGGGAGACGAGGCGGTGACGCTCGTCGATGAGCATCGTCCTGACCTGGTGATCCTCGATGTGAAGATGCCCGGCCTCGATGGGATCTCGGCGGCACGAGCGATCGGCGAGAAGCATCAGATCGCTGTCTTGCTGCTCACTGCGTTCTCGCAGCGAGACCTGATCCAAGAGGCGCGTGACGCAGGCGTCGCTGCGTACCTCGTCAAGCCGTTCCGCCGCAACGAGCTCCTGCCAGCGATCGAGGGCGTCCTCGCCAAAGCCCACGAGGATCGGGCCATCGAGGAGGAGATCCGTGCCATCCCTTCACCGACTGGTTCGGAGGACAAGATCGAGACACGCCGACTCGTCGACCGCGCCAAGACCATCCTGATCGAGCGCGACGGTCTG
>CAITOG010000134.1 GCA_903893955.1 uncultured Actinomycetes bacterium | reverse complement strand
TGCTGCGGCGACGGCGAGGATCGGGACCTCATCGAGCGAGGGGATCTCACTCGCATGCACGACGGTCCCGTGCAGCGAGCTGGACGAGGACGACACGTCGAGGAGGCCAGTTGGCTCGTGGCGTCGAGACACCGCTCCCCCCATCCGCTCGAGCACGGTGAGGAACCCGACGCGAGTCGCGTCACCGTAGAGGTTTCGACAGCTGAGCTCTCCTGCGCCGGCGAGGAGTCCGGCCACGACAAAGAACGCTGCCTGTGAGGGATCGCTCGGCACCTGCCAGTCGACCGCATCGAGGCGTCCCGGTCGCACCGTGATGGCGCTTCTCTCGTCGGAGTGCTCCACCTCGACGCTGCCTCCCGCCTGGGCGATCATCTCCTCGGTATTGGGCCTGGTCGCGACGCCTTCGACAACAGTGGTTGGTCCTTCCGCCCAGAGCGCAGCGAGCAAGATCGCAGACTTCACCTGAGCGCTGGCAACCGGCACGTGGTACTCAATGCCACGCAACGGTCCCCCGTCGATCGAGATGGGCGCGCACACTCGATCGCCGATGCCATCGACCGAGGCGCCCATCAGGCGGAGCGGTGTTGCCACTCGGTCCATCGGGCGTGACGAGAGCGAGACGTCGCCGACCAAGACGTGGTGGCCCGGGATTCCTGCGACGAAGCCCATCAGCAGACGAATCCCTGTGCCTGAGTTGCCACAATCGAGGGCAGTCGGGCTTGGGCGGAGCCGGCTCCTCCCGCCGACCACAGTCACCGTGGTGCCGTCGACGTGGAGATCGGCGCCAAGCTGGCCGACGATGGTCGCGGTGGCCATGACGTCGTCACCGCTCGACAAGCCGGTGATGGTCGACGTTCCCTCGCTGTAGGCCGAGAGCAACAGCGCGCGATGCGAGACCGACTTGTCGCCTGGCAGGTCTGCGAGGCCTGCCAGCGCGGCCACTGGCTCGATCGTGACTTGGTCAGGCAGGGTGCTCACAGTGCCTCCACCGCACATGGGGTCCCGGTGGCCCGCACGGCCTCGGCGAGTCGATCTGCCTGGTGGCTCGGCACCACGAGGAGGAGGACGCCACGCGCCCCTTCGACGCTGTGGGCGATCTCCACGTCGGCGACGCTGATCCCGAGATCGCCTGCCAGACCGGTCATCTCGGCCAGGATGCCGGGACGATCAGCAACCGGGATCCGCAGCGTCGAGAGACCCCCCTCGGTCGAAGAGCGGCTCGGGAGTGCCTGGCGAGCTGCTGATGATCTCTCGAGCACCGAGAGCAGCGCCTCCTCATCCGAGTCCGACACCGCTGTACGGAGGTCTGAGAGACGCCGTTGGAGCTCGTCGAGTGACTCGAGGATCGCCTCCCGGTTGGCGCGACAGACATCGGGCCAGATCCCAGGATCACCCGCTGCCACCCTCGTCATGTCCCGGAAGCCTCCAGCTGCGAGCTGTAGCAGGGCGGCATCGCTCTTGGCAGCGTCAGCGGCCTCGTCCATCAGGGCCGACGCCACGAGGTGAGGAACGTGGCTGACGAGCGCCACGAGCCGGTCGTGGTCGCCAGGATCGAGCGCAAGCGCTTGTGCGCCGAGCTGGTTCACGACGCTCAGCATGGTGGAATACGCCGCTGGCGTGGTGGTGGCTGACGGCGTCAGCACCCAGGTAGCGCCGACGAAGAGGTCGGCCCGAGCACCAGCGACGCCGATCTGTTCTGATCCCGCCATCGGGTGCCCTCCGAGGTAGCGGGGGTCGTCGATCTGCTCGACGATCGCCCGCTTCACGCCTGCCACGTCGGTGACCACCACGTCGACGTCCGATCGGTCGTCGAGCAGCGCACGTGCCACGTGGCTGACGTCGGCGGCGGGGACGCAGATGAAGATCACCGATGCTGCGGCGTCGTCGCCGATCTCGTCGACCACGCCGAGCTCGAGTGCCTCGGTTGCAGTTGCT
>CAITOG010000133.1 GCA_903893955.1 uncultured Actinomycetes bacterium | reverse complement strand
TGCCACTTCTTCGACCTTCTCGGCCTGATCGCTGGTGCGCCAGCTGCTCGGGTCATGGCCTCGGGTGGTCGGGATGTCAACCACCTCGACGAGCACTACGACGGCCGGACCCCCGACATCCTCGACAACGCCCTCGTCATCATCGAGTACGCCAACGACGTCCGGGGGTCGCTGGATCTGTGCATGTTCGCCGAGGGCAGCGAGAACCAGGAGGAGCTGAGCGTCGTCGGCGACCTGGCGAAGGCCGAGGCGTTCCTCCCGAGCGGTGTGGTCCGTGTGGGCCGCCGTGACGGCTGGCGAGCTGGCGTGACATCGTCGGTGGCGACCGACGACCGGGTCGCCCACGAAGGACTCCACCATGGCTCGAGCTACCTCGAGCTCCTCGCCTTCTTGAGTGCGGTGCGAAGTGGCGCAGCACCCGCGGTCGGCCTCGCCGAGGGCCTCGCCTCGGTGGCGGTGGGCATCGCGGCGCAGCGCTCGATCGCCGAAGGTCGGGTCGTGGAGCTTGCTGAGGTGCTCGGAGGCTGACGCTCGCTCAGCGGAGCACAAGCGGTGCGTGCTCGAGGGTGGGCAGCACCAGCTCGCCGAAGCGCCGGCACTCCTCGATGTGGGGATAGCCCGAGAGGATCACCGCCTCCATGCCGAGGTTGGACAGCTCACTGAGGTAGTCCTTGACTTGGGCCGGCGTGCCGACGATTGCCGCGCCACACCCTGAACGGGCTCGACCGATGCCGGTGAAGACGACCCCGTCGACGTAGCCGGCATCATCTGCCCCGTCTCGTAGCTCTGTCTGGCGAGCTACGCCGACCGAACCGCTGTCGAGTGCCTTGGAGCGAACCGCTGCGCCCGCCGCGTCCTCGATCGATGCCACGAGCTCTGCCGCCGCCTCTCGAGCTGCCGCCTCACTGCGTCGGACGACTACGTGGATCCGGTAGCCGAATCGGAGCGCCCGGCCGTGGTGTGCTGTTCGTCGGCGAAGGTCTTGGACGACGTCTGCCACACGATCGAGACGATCGGGCCACATCAAGTAGACGTCGGCGCAGCGAGCGGCGACCTCGCGGGCCTCCTCGGAGAGTCCACCGAAGTAGAAGGGAGGACGACGAGCTTGGGTGCGAGCGATCCTCGGTGGTGCCACCGTCGCGTCACCGATGGCAGTCGATGTGCCGCCGAGCAGGTCGTCGAGCGCCCCCAAGACCGCTGCGGTGCGCTGATAGCGGCTCGCTGAGTCGAGCTCCTCGCCGGGCAGCGGCGAGGAGATGGCGTTCAGGTCGAGCCGACCCTCGGCGATCTCGTCCAGCGAAGCGATCTGGCGTGCCAGCTGTGGCGCCCACAGCTCGCCGGTCCTGATGGCGAGCAGCAGTCGAAGTCGAGACGTCATGGAGGCGATGGCCGCCGCGAAGGTGGTGTTGTCGATCCCGAGCTCGTATCCCGAAGGCAGGAGAATCGAGTCGAAGCCCTGGCGCTCGGCCTCGAGGGCGATCGCCGCGCAGTGGTCGAAGCTCGACGGGATCGCACGATCGGGATCGCCGAGGACCTCGGCGTCATCGTCGCAGAGCGCAGCGAACCATGAGATCTCGAGCGGCCTGGTACTCATGACTCGACTTCCAGCGTCACGTCTTCTCCTCCGGGGTCGACCGATGCTGCCACAGTCCCGGGAATGCGCAACGATCGTCCTGGGCGTCCATGGCGCAGCCGAGTCGTGCCGAGCACGCGAGTCCCCTGGCGCATGACGGCATGCCGAGCAGTTGTTGTGGTCGAGAGCTGGAAGAGGACATGGGGTGGCACCGCAGTTGGATCGAGCCGTCCGGGCCACGCCCACGCCACCGGCGCACGGACATGCAGGCGAACGCCAGTGGCGCTTCGCGGATCATCTGCGAGGCCCGCAGCCAGCGCCCGGGCCAGGAGCCGCCCCTCGAGAGAGCAGGTACCGGCTGTCTCCACCGGGTGGACGAGATTGCCGCCAGCCAAGATCGAGCTGGTACTGGTCCGACCACTCGCATCGACGAGAGGACCACGTGTCATCGGGTCCATCTCCAGGCCCGAGCGGCGGGCCAGCTCGTTGTCAGGGATCCAGTCGCCGCTCAGCACGACGGTGTCAGCATCCACCCGCCGACGTCGCTTGGTGGACATCTCTTCGAGGACGACGCCCTCGACCCGTCGTCGCCCGATGATCTCGACGACCTTGGTTGCCGTCATGAGCGGCGCCTTGAGCCACATCCGGCCGACGATGTCAGCGCCGGCCACCGACTGATGGCCGGGCTGCTCCGTCACCATGGCCACGACGCTGGCACCCTGGTGGCGCAGCAGCATGGCTGCGGAGTACGAGACATGCTCGGCGCCGACGATGACTGCCCGGCGTCCGAGGGGTCGATCTGCCATGGCTCGTTGCTGGAGCTGGCCCGTGGTCATGACGCCAGCTCCTCGATCGCCGGGGATGAGGCGTGCCGAGCGCGGTCGCTCTCGGGCTCCAGTGGCGAGGATCGTCACTCGAGGCCGAACCACCTCGATGCCAGCCGGTCCGGCGAGCTCGACCGAACCGTCGGCGAGCTTGGTGGCGGTGACGGCACAACGGACATCGACGCCGAGCGCGGTCGCTTGGCGGACTAAGGACGTGGCGTACCGAGGCCCGGTCATGGATCGGCGGAGATCTTGGATGCCGAAGCCCTGGTGATCGGTGAAGCGAGGAATGCCCCCTGGTTCCTTGTCCCGCTCGACGACCACGACACCGTGGACGCCGAGCCGGCGAAGCTCAGCTGCCGCACTGAGCCCAGTGGGGCCAGCGCCGACGATGACGACGGTGGGTTCGGTCACCTCGACCATCCGAGAGGATCCAGGTCCAAGCCGGCGGCATCAGCCAACGCCAGGATCTCGGTCGAGCAGTAGAAGCCTTGGCAGCGACCGTTGCAGGCTCTGGTGCGCCGACGAAGCCCGTCGAGATCTGAGGGTGGCAGCTCGCTGCGGAGGGCGTCGAACACCTCGCCCGCGCTCACCTGTTCGCAGTGGCACACGATCCGGCCGTAGGCAGGATTCCTCTCGATGAGAGCTGCGTCTCGAGCAGGGCGACGCTGCGTCTCACCGAGCGGCGGCATCACGATCGTGGCGTCGAGCTCGCGACCGTGCTCTGTCGACTCTCCAGCCACCGCGAGGAGTCCAGCGACGTGCTCGGCGATCGCCATCGAAGCAGTCAGGCCGGTCGACCGGATGCCGCCGACACAGACATAGCGCTCCGAAGGGTGCGATTCGATTTGGAAGTCGCGGTGCTCGGTGGCAGCTCGAAGACCGGCGTAGATCGCTGTCACTTCCTCGCTGAGGAGCGCCGGCAGGACGCGTCGTCCCGCGTCGAGTAGCGCTGCGATGCCGTCCTCGGTCGAGGCGGTGTCGCCGATGTCGTCGAGGTCTTCGGCGGTCGGTCCGAGCAGCACGTTGCCGAACACGGTTGGCGAGACCAAGACGCCCTTGGTCCGTTCGGTAGGGACCGGGAGGAGGATCTCGTTGAGCAGCGGACGGGCCAGCTTGTCGAAGACGAGGAGCTGACCTCGACGAGGGGTCACCGTGAACGAGTGGTGGCCGAACATGCGATGGATCTCATCTGAGCGAAGACCACCAACGTTGATCGTCCAACGAGCTCGCAACGTGGCGCCGTCGTCGAGCAAGAGCTGGTGCACGTCACCGACTGCCTCGACGCCCCTCACCTCCCGGCCAAGGGCGATGGTGGCACCCCCGCGGAGCGCCTCGATGGCGAAGGACAGGCTCACTGACCAGGGGTCGATGATCGACTCACCGGGGACCTCCAGGCCACGCCGTGACCCAGGGCCGAGGTGTGGCTCTCGGCGAACCACCTCGTCGGCGTCGATGATCGCGGCATCGAGGTAACCATTGGCTATCGCCTTGTCCCTGATGTCACCGAGCGCGGCATCTTGCTCTTCATCCCAGGCGACGAGCAGCGCTCCGCACGGCTCCACCGCGATCCCAGCCGATGCCGCATGCTCGGCGAGCAGCTTGTAGCCGGTGGTGACGAGCGTCGACTCGAGCGACCCGGGAACCGTGTCGAAGCCGGTGTGCAAGATGGCCGTGTTCGCCTTCGAGGTGCCATCGCCGACGTCACCTCTAGCGTCGAGGAGCACGACATCGAGGCCTGCTCGCTCCAGCCGACGAGCGATCGCACAGCCCACCACTCCGGCACCGATCACGGCGACGTCGTGCTCGGTGATTGCCGGCCTCACTTAGATGCCTCTAGCGACCGTGCCACCGCCGCCTCGAAGCGCGCTAACCGGTGACCCGCCTCGTCCGCGGTCATCGATGGTTCGACGACCGCCACAGGCTCGAAGGCCGGTGGCTCGAAAGGTCCCCCGTCGCGACCGCAGCGAGCCAGCGCCGCGACCCCGAGGGCGGTGGCGTCAGGCGAGGGGTAGACCTCGACTGGGATCTGAAGCAGATCGGCTTGGATCTGGAGCAGCGACGATGATCGAGTGAGGCCGCCGTCGACTCGAAGCGCCTGAAGGGGTGACCCCATGTCCTTTGTTGCAGCCCGGCACAGGATCGCGATCTGCGCGCAGACTCCTTCGATCACCGCTCGGATGATGTCCTCCGCCGTGGATTCAAGACCGAGACCCTCAATGGTTCCTCGAGCCGATGGCGACCACCACGGCGAGCCGAGCCCGGCCAATGCCGGCACTGCCACCAGCTCACGGTCGAGTGCTCCATCGAGCGCTGCATCAAGGGCGGCTGGATCGCGCAGGAGGCCGATGCGAGCGAGCCAGCTGATCGCCGCGCCAGCGGTGTAGCTCTGTCCGTCGAGGCAATAGCCGTGGGAACCGCCCGCCTCAAAGGCGACCGAGCTGGACAGTCCGCTCGTCGAGCGGAGCGATGTCGAGCCGGTGCTGAGAAGGAGGAACGCACCGGTGCCATAGGTGCACTTGGCCAGTCCAGACTCGAGACAACCTTGGGCAATCAACGCCGCCTGTTGATCCACGGCCAAACCAGAGATCGGGATGTCGGGGCCAAACGCGTTCGTGTACCCGACCACCTCAGCGCATGTCGTCAGGCGCGGCATGGCCTCAAGAGGGAGTCCGAAGAGCTCGAGCGCTTCGGAGGACCACTGCCGTGCATCGAGGTCGAGGACCAACGAGCGCGACGCTGTGGTCACGTCGGTCACGAACTCGCCGGTGAGCTGGTGGAGTAGCCAGGTGTCCGACGTCGTGACAGCACCTTTCGCACCCTGCTCTTGCAACCACGTCAGCTTTGGCGCCGAGAAGTAAGGGTCGAGTGGTAGGCCTGTCAATGCGTGGAGCCGCTCGGCATGGTCTTGAAGTCGCCCGCACACCGCCGCGGCCCTGCCGTCCTGCCAGGAGATCGCCGGACCGTCGGGTGCCCCTGAGACTCGGTCCCACGCCATGACTGTCTCGCCCTGGTTCGCGAGTCCCACCGCGTCGATCGATCTGCCTGAGTGTGCAACTGCCTCTCGACCCGCGCCTATGACCGAAGCGAGAAGCTCGGCCGGATCCTGGGTGACTTGGTCGGCAACCGTTCGCGTCGTGACGCTCTTGGTCACCTTGGCGACGACGATCCCGTCGTCATCGAGCACGATCGCCTTGGTCGATGACGTCCCCTGATCAATGGCGAGCACCGGCACACGCTGAGCCTACGGCCCGGGTTGGTGACGGTGGGAGGGCATTCGATGTCCTCGTCGTCGCACTCTGATGACTTCGATGGTCAGCACTCCTCGTGGCGCAGTCCCCCGAGATGATCACCTCGATATCTCGCCGGCGAGCGAAGTTGAGGTGTGCCACGGTCACTTCCTGAGATGGTGAGTCGGGTGTGCGTCGCGCGGGATAGCCTGTCAGTTCGGTCATCCCGTTCCATGGGGGCGTAGCTCAGTTGGCTAGAGCACCTGCTTTGCAAGCAGGAAGTCGTGGGTTCGAGTCCCATCGCCTCCACCGATGTTGTAGGAATGACAACGTATTCCCAGTTCTATGGGTGCAATTCGCCATCCGCTGTCTATCCGAGCCAAATAGCGACGTTCGAACCCCTG
>CAITOG010000132.1 GCA_903893955.1 uncultured Actinomycetes bacterium | reverse complement strand
TTCTTGGAGCAGGAGCCAGTACTCCCCGCCGGCACAGTTCGCCAGGCGCTCGGCGCAGGGTGGGAGGTCGACGCTGCCCTCGATCGGCTCGGGATGCTCGGTGCCGTCGACACCACAACGAACGAGCTCTCCGGCGGACAGCTCAAGCGGGTGGCGCTGGCCCGGGTCTTCGCCCAACCCGATGACGTCCTCATCTTGGACGAGCCGACCAACCATCTCGATCTCGGCGCGATCGAGTGGCTCGAGCAGCAGATCCGCGACTTCAAGGGCGCCGTGGTGCTCGTCAGTCACGACCGGTTCCTCCTCGATCAAGTGACGACGAGGATGCTTGAGATCGATCGAGGCCACACCTACCTCCACGCTGGTGGCTACGCCCGGCTCCTCGAGGCCCAGGCCGCACGCGAGGAACAGGCCGCCACCAAGGAGGCGGTCCGACGCAACCTGGCGAGACGAGAGCTGGCGTGGCTTCGCCGAGGGGTCAAGGCCAGAGCCACCAAGCCCCAGGCCCGGATCGACGCAGCCGAGCGACTCCTCGGGTCCCGTCAGGAGGTGGCTGCTCGTGAGGGCACCATGGACCTAGCCACCCAGACACCGCGACTCGGCAACACGGTGATCAAGGCGCACAACGTCTCCTATGCCTACGAGGGGGGCAACGGGGTGCTCCGAGGCGTCACGCTCGACCTCGGCCCAGGCGACCGCATCGGCATCGTGGGCCCCAATGGCGCTGGCAAGTCGACGCTGGTGAGCCTGATCGCCCAGCACCGCTCGCCGACCACCGGCACGATCAAGCTCGGACCGACCGTCGTGCTGTCGTACTTCGACCAGCACGCCAGCACCTTCGACGAGGACAAGACCGTCCAGGAGCTCGTCGCCGGCCCGCACGGCATTCCCGGCTCCCCCGCCGACATCTCGCTGATGAAGCGCTTCTGGTTCACCGGCGCTCTGCCCAAGAGCAAGGCCAAGGAGCTCTCGGGTGGTGAGCGCCGTCGACTCCAGCTGCTGCTCGCGCTCGCGGCTCGACCGAACGTGCTGATCCTCGACGAGCCGACCAACGACCTCGATCTCGAGACCATCCGGCTCATCGAGGACTTCTTGGCTGAGTGGCCCGGCACCCTCATCGTGATCTCGCACGATCGCGCCTTCCTGAGCCAGACCACCGATCGGCTCCTCGAGATCCATCCTGACGGCACGCTGGCTGACGTGCCAGGCGGCATCGATGCCTGGATCGCCCGCTCCCAGGGTGTCCTCGACCAATCGCCGGCGACTCTGGTCGATGCACCACCGGCGGCATCGACGAGCAAGCAGCTCAGAGAGGCCGAGAAGGACATGACCAGGCTCGAGCGACAGGTCGCCAAGCTCAGCGCCAAGCTGCTCGAGGTCGAGGACCACGCCGAAGCCGGCGCGATCAATAAGGAGCTCCTGGCGCTTCGCCGCTCGTTGGGCGAGGCCGAGGACCGCTGGCTCACCCTCGCCGAGAGCTAGGCACCAACTCGAGCAGCATGAACTCCCTGGCGTCGATTGTCACGGACGCGGGACGGCTGAACTGAGGCCACCTCCACCGAGATCACGATGCATGCCTGGGATAGGGTCAGCTCTTGTGAGTCGCATCAGACGCCTCGATCCCATGGTGCTGCTCATCGTGGTGAGTGCGACGGGTGCGCGAATCCTTGCAGCGCTTACCGGACTCGGGACCTACACCCAGGTCCTCAATCCTCGTTCGGCGTCGAGCGATCAGTACCAGCTGCTCGACGTCCACCTCCTCGAGACCCACCTCGTGACCTCGATCTGGCACCTGAACATGCAGCCACCGCTCTACAACCTGGCGGTCGGCGTCGTGGTGCACCTCCCAAGCTCGTGGCAAGCGGCTGCAGCGGAGGTGGGCCTCTTCATCTGCTTCGTCACCATCTGCGTCGCCACCTACCTGACGATGCTCGAGCTGTCTGTCGACCGTCGAGTGGCGTGTGGCTTCACACTGGTGTTCGTCGTCGCCAACCCTGCGGCAATCTTCTACTCGAGCCAGCTCTTCTACACCGAGCCAACAGCGGCGCTCGCCACCCTGTTCTGCCTGCTGCTGGTCCGAGCGGCCCGAGCACCCTCGACGTCTCGCGTCGCCATCGCCACCTCAGCGGGCGCGCTGCTCTCCTTGACCAACAGCTCGTTCCAGCCGATCATGCTCTTGCTCGTTGTCATCGCGCTGGCAGTGATGGTCCGTGCGCACTTGCGAAGCGTCCTGCTCGGCTCGCTCGGTCCGCTCCTTTTCGTCGCCCTCTGGATGATCAGGGGCGTGCTGCTCTTCGGGGTCGCGACGACCTCGAGCTGGCTCGGGATGAACATGGCCGACATGACCACCTCGGTTGCGAAGCCTTCCGTCGTGCGGTCGATGGTCTCGTCTGGTCAGCTCAGCCCACTGGCGCTCACCAGGCCATGGGGGCCGCTGATCGTCTACAGGGCAGCCCCGGCGACGCACGGCCCCGCAGCCGTCACTGCAACCCACAAGGAGAATGGGCGGCTCAACTTCAACAATGGCGGCTACATCGGCGTCTCGAATCGATTCTTGAAGAACGACTTCAAGTTCATCGCCCACAGGCCGCTCTCCTACGCCCGACAAGTCCGGACCGCAGGCGAACTCTGGCTGGTCCCGGCTGAGCAGTATCCGCCCTTCGACCTGCTGCGGCCATCGGCCATCGTCAGCTACGAGCATCTCTACGCAAAGGTCATCCTCCTGCAGCCACGCAGCGATGGCCTCGCCATCGTCGACTGGAACGTCCATCACAAGGGCCCAGCAGGCACACAGCTTGCGATCTCTGAGATCCTCACGTGGCTCGTGGTCCTGCTTGGTGGACCAGTGGTTGTGGTGCTGTGGTGGAAGCGCCGCCGTCCAGATGCGGCTGCACTCATTCTGGTCACCTTCGTTGCAGTCGAGTGGCTGGTCACGACGAGTCTCGTCGATGTGGGAGAGAACAACCGGTTCAGCTTCGAGCTCGGCACCATCCCGCTTTCGATCGCCGTGGCTGTCGCCTCCGAGCTCGTTCGACGGCTTCGAGCGCGACGCGCCACCGGCGAAGACTCTTCGGCGCGCGCCCCGACTGCAAGCGAGACAGGCAGACTGCCGCTCGGCACCTCCGAGCTGCCCTGACGCAGCCTGACCGGCGCGGCAGGCGAGCATCCTCTTGTCGTGGCCGTCAGGAACCCGTGGTGGCCCGACGGGGCCCACAGGGAGCACTCGGAGACGGACGTCGTCACTAGCCGGCAGGGCGCACCACTGAGTTGAGGACCATCTTCGGCTTCATGATCGTAACGGAGATGCAGCCATATCGACCTGGCGGCCACGGCGGCACAGGAACCTGGGCAGCGGCTGGCGCGGACGGATCAATCTTCAGCAGCACGGCTGCAGCGATCCCGACTCCGTCGACCGGTCGACGGATCGGCGGCACGAAGAACTCGGTGACCTGAGAGATGCTCGCGAAAACGCGCTCATACGCTTGGACACCGTGGCCGACGACGTGCGGATCAGGTCCGATCACCAGCCAGACCCGACGCCATCGCTTCAGCTTGTTGAGCTGGCTCACGTTGTCGCACGGCCTGTCGCTGCCGTAGGTCCAGAAGCTCCCGTCAGCGTGGACATGCGTGGTCGCGAAGTAGTACAGGTAGCTCGCTTGACCAAGCCACTCGACCAGCACGCCGTCGCCGGGGCGGCGATGCTGCTGGACGTACGCCAGCGCTGCCCGCTCTTCCACCCGGGTCACCGGGTGGACAGCTCCCTTGAGCCCATCCATCACAGCGGATCCGCCAAGGAACGCAACCAGCAGCACGCAGAGCAGCTGGTACCACGCCCGCTTCGAGAGCAGGAAGATCCCTCCCAAAGTGAGATACACGACGGGGACGCTGAACAGGAGCATCCGATCGAACAACGGATACTCATGCACCAGGTTGGCGAGCACCGAGACTGATGTGACAGCGACGATGAGGAGACCGAATGGACGTCGTCTCACGAGGTAGGCCACGATCCCAACGATCAAGAGCAGCACCGCCGCCTGCCCGAGCCTCGAGAGCCCATGGGGAGGCCAGAGCAGCCATGGGAAGTAGGACCAGCCTCGGGCAAAGTTCCAATAGAAATGGACTGTGCTCGGAAGGCCGGCCTTCAGGGGATTCGGGGCGAACGCCTCGCTCCAGTAGTCACGCAACGCCTTGTTCGCCGAGAGCGGGCGGAGAGACACGACGTACTCGAGGGCGAGACTCGTCAACCACAGCGCGCTGCCGAGCAGCACTCGTCGCATGCCGAGGAAGTCCCGCCGATAGGCGAGCACACACACGAGCGTGAGAGAAGTGGCACCACCGACGAACACCGCCGGGAACGAGAACCAAACAAGCACCGCCAGCGCGGAGCCATAGAGGAGAGATCGGCGCAGTGACGGACTCGAGTCGAGGAGCCATGGGAAGAAGCAGAGCACCGCGATGACGGCCGCCACGTCCACGCCGTACTGCTTGGACTCGCTGGAGAAATAGATCAGCACCGGGCTGCACGCGAAGAGTCCGATGACCAAGAGGCTTGCGAGCGATGGGAGGAGCTTCAGCGCCAGGTTGCGAAACAGCACGACGCTTGCGATGCCGGCCAGCAGAGGGAGCGCCCGCAATGCATATTCACCTTGGCCAAACAGCTCAGTGAAGCTCTTCTCGGCCCACAAGAATCCGAGGGGTGCGCCCTGGGCGAGTGCCAGCGGGTGCGTCAGGCCGGCGTAGCTCCTCGTGATGATGTTGAGCGCGAGGTCGGCTTCGTCATTCCAGAGGGAGCGGTTGAACAGGTACTGACGGATTCGAAGCGCGATCCCCAATGCCGCGATCGCCCATGAGAGAGCCGTCACCGTCGGCCACGAGTGGAAACGCGCGAACCACGCTGCTCCCGAAGGAGCATTCGAAGCCGGCGTGTTCTCCTCAGATGTGCTCACACCGCGTTCCAGTTGCGAGTTGAGATGGTGCCGACAGCGTGCCCAGGGATGGAGAAGGGCGAGCTCACTGCTCGCAAGGCGTCCACGAAGGGGGCGAGAGAAACGACGCGGTACGGCTCTCGCAGGCTCATCGCGAGTGAACCTTAGCCTTCGCCACTTCCAGGCTCGCAGGCGAGAAGTGCGACGATCGGTGGGCCGACTTGCGCCGTGGACCCGGTCGGGAGCTCTGGAAAGTCCAGTGATCCGGGCTCATCGATCTCCCAGCCCAGACGACGCCCGTGCTCGATCTGCGATCCATCCCCACGTCAGCACCGACCCATAGGGCGTCAACCCATCTTTGCGAGAGGACACCACGTGGCCACCCGAACGTCGGAGGGGCTGTCCCCCGGGGCACAGGAGCGAATCAAGGTTCCAGACTTCAAGATCGTGCGCGGCAGCGTAGCGATGGAGAGCGGTCCGAACACGCACGTACCTGCTGCTCTCTGCGGCCTGGCTCGCCAACGGTGAAGCGATCGCCCACGCACCGGGGCAGGCGCTCTGCACAAGCACCACTCGGGCGCCTGCGGACTCTGCAATCGAAACCGACTTCGCGAGGCTCTGATCGAACGCCGCTCTCCACCTGGGGGACCCAAGCGGTACAACGACGCCGCCAATCGAGCGATCGAAGATCTCCTGTTCTCCCACCACCAGCGCCACGATCGTCGGCGAATACGCAGGCACGACCTGACCGAGCGCTGCAGGGAGCGCGGCGCAGTCCCGGCCAGAGAGATAGCGGCCGGAACCAACGAAGATCTCACCATGGATGAAGCCACATCCAAAGAATCCATAGGAGATCGCCGCAAGACTCTTGGCCGAGTAGCCGAATCGCCCAGAGGAGGTCAAGGTCGAGGTCGGCAGCTCACCGATGACCATCACTCTCACCGGTGCTGATCTGACGGCATCCCCAGCGGCCTTGAACTCCAGGGTCGTCGCACTGGGCGGAGGAACGTTGCCCACGATCACGATGACGGCAAGCGCCAGGCACGCAGCTAGAGCGCCCGGGACCCAGACGCGCGGATTCGACAGACGGACCTTCTGGCGCCGGATCGGATTCTCGACGAGAGCGTACGAACCTGCGGCGAGCGCCAGCACGAGGGCAACCCGAGCGACGAGGACCCACGACCCCTCCAGCCCCCACCTCCCAGGCTCGATGAGGAACATGACCGGAAAGTGGAAGAGATAGATCCCGTACGAGATGACCCCGAGCAGCACCAGCGGTCTCCAAGACAGGGACTTGCCGAGTGGGCCTGTGGAATGCATCGATGCTGCAATGACGCACACGACGGCCACCGAGATCAGGGCGAATCCACCGCTGTAGAAGAAGTGGTCAGATGCATGGCTCCAGACCATCTCGGACAGGATGAAGATAGCGGCGCACCAGCCGACAACCTCGAGCACCCACTTGGACCATGTGGCGCGGAAAGGTTCGAAGGTGCTGAGTACGACCGCGAGTGCAGACCCGACAAGGAGTTCCTGGGCGCGTGCGTCCGTGCCGTTGTAGGCACGCCACCAGCCGGCACCGTCATAGAGGATCGACGTCCAGATCGCGGATGCCCCCGCCACGGAGATCATGACAATGAGGACCAAGCGAGCTCGACCCTTGGCCCAAGAGAGGATGGCCCACAGAGTCGCCGGCCAGATGAGGTACCACTGCTCCTCCACCGACAACGACCATGTATGAGCGACCGGAGTCACGGCGGCTGTTGGCATCGAGGCGCTGTGCCAGTTCTGGAGATAGAAGAGGCTCCACAAGGTGTCGGCTCGGACTCCATAACGCTCGAAGTCGGGCGAGATCGCCACATAGAGCGCGATCAGGACGAGGAATACGACGAACGCAGGAAAGAGGCGCCTGAACCTTCGGGTCCAGAATCTCTTGAGATCAACTCGGCTTGAGGTCGAGTGTTCCGAGATGAGCAGCCGCGTGATCAGGTATCCGGAGAGAACGAAGAAGACATCGACACCGAGGAATCCGCCACTCCCAAGTGCCCTCGACGAGGTCGCACAGAAGTGAAAGTAGACCACCGCCGCAACGGCGATCGCCCGGAGGCCATCGAGCGAGCGTTGTCGATCCTTTTCGGTTGATGATCCTGTCGAACCTGCGATCGTCGCGCTGCCGGTCGTCGCCTCGGAGGGCGGAGCGTCCTGGCGTACGTTCATCGGGACCCTCCTTCGCTCTGCTGACGAGTACGTTCCGGAAGAGAAAATGCCCTCTGCTCCCTGCGGCGCAGCGAAGTTGCAATGCTAGATCGACCAGGTGAGCGAGCACGGTCGCGGCAACTTCGGCGTGGAGCTGGCCCCGGTCCTCGGCAACGCGCCGCTAGGGCACTCGGCAACAAGCTTGGCGGGTCCGTCGCTCCCCCTTCGCTCCGAGCAACCCGCTGCGCCTCCTCGAGCTCAACCCACGCGGCGACGCTCAAACTCTTGTCGCCACATGGTGCTGAGGGCGAGGAGTCGCGCACCTGCAGTGGTCCGGGCGCTCGCGACTTGGTCGAGCGGGCTGAAAGGCGTGGTTCACGCCTCCGCAGCGAGGAACTCGCTTTCGTCAGCCGACGGGCTTGAAGACGAAGTTATGGACGTAGTGCCGGGCGTAGAGCAGCATGTTCGTCGCCATCCCGTGCTTGGCAACCTTGTCGGCCATCTGCCGTGTCGCCACCCGGTCGAGGTCTGAGATCGGATGCCACTTCCCGCCGAGCACGTACTGCCCGGAGTAGGAGCGCTCTGCAAAGAACTCGATGACTGCATCGATGAGATCGTCGCGGTCATCATTGCCCTCAACCTCGACCATGAGGTTCGGCCGCTCGCGTTCGATGGTTTCGACCGCACCCCGGAGCACGGCGAGTTCATGGCCTTCGACGTCGATCTTGATGAACCCGACGTTGTGCAACTCGAAGTCATCGAGGCGCGCTGTCACCGTCGTCTCTGGTCGCCATCCTGCTGCTGGACGATCACGCTCGTGTAGCGATGCTCGTCCTTCGGTCCCCGCCCCGCCAGGTGGGAGCCACAAGGTGGTCTCGCCGGGCTCATCGCTCAGCGCCACCTGATGGAGCGTGACGTTTCCCGGAAGGGCAGTGCGGAGCTTCGCCACCAAGGACGGGTTTGGCTCGAACGAGTCCACATGTGGGGCGCGACGAGACAACCACCACGACCACGGTCCCCACCAGACACCAGCATCGACAGCGTTGCGGTCGGCGGGGACGAAGTCACCGAGGTGACGAAGCTCGGGCTCGAACAAGCGATACTGAAGGGCTACTGCCGGAACGAGCGCCTTAACCGGCACACGGCTGAAGATATCTGTAGCAATGCTCATGACGGCAGGCCTTCCTCTAACCGCGCGGCACTCCACGATCCCCCGCAGAGTGGCCGAAGTGTAACGCGCCTCCATCGCGAGAGGCAGCACTCGCGGCGGTGACGCTCGTGAGCGTCGGAGCAAAGAAACACGATCTTCCGAACCTCTTTGTGCTTCCCAGTCGTTCTCGATCCAGTCGGACAGCAGCCCTGCCTGGTCGTGCCACCCAGCAAGGGCAACCCAGCGCCCGGGGATCTCTGTCAAATGGCGGAAGCCTCAGCACCAGGCGTCGCCGGGGCGTCAACTCGCCAGGGCTTCTTCCAACAGAGCCACCCACCACCTCCGAAGAGGATCACCGCAAGGAGTGTCCACCCCAGCAGCACTGTCGGCACGCCGATGTACTTGAGCCCCGATGCGAACACGGCGAAGCCGATCACCGGCCGAATCATCGCGTCAGGAGCTCTCGACGAGAAGAGTGAGCCTACGAGGACCGCAGGGACTGCGCCGATCACGACAGAGAGCGTCAAACTGATCTCGACGTGACCGAAGAGCAGCGCACCCGCTGCGGCGGCGAGTGTGAGCGGCACCGCCTGAGCGAGATCCGTGCCAACCAGCTGCTTGGCCTTGATCGCCGGATAGACAAAGAGCAGGAGCACGATCATCAGTGAGCCTGAACCGACCGACGTCATCCCGACCAGAAACCCGCCAAAGAGGCCGACAGCGATCGAGGCCACCGGCCGGACGGTGATCTGATCGGCATCAAGTGTCCGCTCGCCAGAGCGGTGATCGAGAAAGGCTCGCCAGATCATTGCCGCGACCCCAAGGAGCAGGGCGACGCCGAGGACGATCTCGATGTTGGCTTCAGAGTTCTTGGTCGCGCCAAGCTCGTGGAGGAACCACGCTCCCGCGAAGGCCGCCGGGACCGAGCCAAGCGAGAGCCACCCCACCAGCGCGAGGTTCACCGTCCGATGTGCCAGGTGCACTGCAGCGCCAACTGGCTTCATCAAGACCGCCGCCACCAGGTCGCTCGAGATGGCTGTCGATGGCTTGATGCCGAACACCATGATCAGCATCGGCGTCATCAATGCGCCGCCACCGGCTCCTGTCATACCGACCAGGAGGCCAACGATGGCACTGCCGATCGCGATGTAGGGGTTGATTTCCATGCTTCACACTATAACCGATCGAAATAGTCGAGTTATGGAATCACATGGTGCCTCGAGGCCTGTGGCGATGGACGGTGTCAGAAGGGGTCTCATAGCCAGCAAAGTAGAGTCAAGGACAAATGGTCGACCCTTCCCCGCTCGTGTCGATCATCATCCCAACGTGCGATGGCCAAGCGTTCGTTCGGGAGACCATCGACAGTGCGCTCTCCCAGACCTACGAGCACATCGAGGTCATCGTGGTCGACGATGGGAGCCGCGACGAGACCGCCGCCATCGCATCGGCCATCGACGACCCTCGTCTCAAGGTGATCAGGTTGCAGAGCACTTCGGGTCACGCAGCTCGCCCTCGCAACATCGCTACGGCCGCGTCCAGCGGCTCGCTCGTCGCTCCCCTCGATCACGACGATCTCGCCCACCCGGAGCGAGTCGCACGACAGGTGGAGCGCTTCGCACGCGATCCTCGGCTGGTGCTGCTCGGAGGCCAGGCGATCCGAATCGACGTCGATGGTCATGAGTTGGGTCCGTGGACCGTGCCAACCGGCGAGAAGGACGTCATGAGCGCGCTCCGATGGAGATGTCCGTTCATCCATTCAACGACGATGTTCAAAAGGGACGCCTTCGATGCAGTGGGGGGCTACGACGAGCGCGCTGTCCTGGCTCAGGACCACGCGCTCTGGCTCAGGTTGGCGGGTATCGGCAGGGTGGACAACCTCACGGACGTCCTGTGCTCTTACCGGATCCACTCGACCCAGATCACGCAGAGCAAGCTTATGAACGGTGACGACAAGGCGGCGATCTCAGAAGCTCGACTCGCCATGGCAACAGGACGCGGCGAATCGGTCCAGATGGCGACACTGCGTCAACGCGTCTGGGTGTGGCGCCATGCGTTCAGAGCCTTTCGTCGGGTGCTTCGCTCCTAGGGATCGACCTAGCATTCTGAGGAAGCCGATGAGCGGGAACCAATGAGGGGGAGCCAATGAGCACCGCAACAGCACAACGGACACGAGATGACGGTCCGAGAGCGGCAAGCTCGATCGATGCCGAGCGCAACGAGCGAAAGACCAAGTTGGCGGCTGCCCTTCGCCTCTTCGGTCGGCTCGGCTTCGGGGAGGGCGTCGCGGGCCACATCACCGCACGCGATCCGGAGTACCCCGACCGCTTCTGGGTCAACCCATTCGGGATGAGCTTCCGCCACGTTCGAGTGTCAGACCTGATCCTCGTCGATCACGAGGGAAATGTCGTGATCGGTGACGCGCCGGTGAATCGAGCGGCCTTCGTCATCCACGCTGCTGTTCACAAGGCACGTCCTGACGTGGTCGCCGCTGCCCATGCCCACTCGCTCTACGGCAAGGCGCTCTCGTCGCTTGGCCGAACCCTCGACCCCATCACCCAGGATGCCTGCGCGTTCTTCGAGGACCACGTCATCGTGAGCGAGTACGGCGGCAAGATCGTGCTCGAAGAGGAGGCCGGTGTCGCGCTCGCCGAAGGACTGGGTTCACACAAGGCCGCTATCCACCGCAACCACGGCCTCTTCACGGTCGGCACCACCGTCGACGAGGCAGCGTGGTGGTTCATCACCATGGAGCGGTCCGCGCAGGCCCAGCTGATCGCTGAGGCGGCGGGCACCCCGCACCACATCCCGGATGCAGACGCCCGCTACACGCGCGACCACATCGGCACCAGCGCGGCGGGCTGGTTCTCTTTCCAGCCTCTCTTCGACGAGATCTCGCGCAGCGATCCCGACCTGTTCGACTGACGGCCTCCCGTGGCGGTCTGTCGCCGTTTCCCTGCGAACTATCCCATGGCAGCGCAGTGACTCGTCCCTCCTTCGCTCGTCGTGGCGCCACCAGCGGTCGACGAATCGTGGCAGGTACCTGACGACCACCCTCCGGCCGCGGTGTAGAGTGAAAGCCCGCCTCGTGCTCTCGGGTCCGTGGCGGGAAGGTTCCAGGACCTGTGGTGCAGTCTGGAGTGCACGCCGCCCTGTCAAGGCGGAGGTCGCGGGTTCAAATCCCGTCAGGTCCGCTCAACACCGCCTCTCGAGGCGACGTTGCGAGGTCGAGTAGCTCAGTTGGCAGAGCGCACGCCTGAAAAGCGTGAGGTCACCGGATCGACGCCGGTCTCGACCACCAGAGTGACTCCCCAGGTGGGAGCCGCCGTCGGTCCCGGTCGAATGGTCTCTTGGTGACTCGACGTGCGCAACACTGTGGTGCACCCAACGACCACAACTGCTCGGAGGCGCGCAGCATGAACCAGACCCCGCGCGGCGTCGATGACATCCTCACCCAGCTCGATGAGCGTCGAGGAATCGATCCTGATGTCCACGGTGCCCACCTCTTCGGCCTGGTGTACCCCACGGGGCACGAGGAGATCGAGGACCTGGTGCGATCGGTCTACGACCGGTACCTCTTCTCGAACGCGCTCAATCCGCTGCGCTTCAGGGAGCAGGCGTCCATAGAGCGCGAGCTCCTCAACAGCATCTCGACGCTGCTGCATCGAGAACTCCGCGCCGTCCCGCCGGGCTCGATGACCTCAGGCGGCACTGAGTCGATCCTCATGTCGATGCTCACCTCAAGGTCGCGAGCCCAGGCCCGGGGCATCGAGCGTCCGATGATCTTGGCACCTGCCTCGGCCCACCCCGCCTATGCCAAGGCTGCGCACCTCTTCGAGATGGACTTCGTCCAGATCCCACTCGATGACGGCTACCGAGCCGACGTCGACGCAGCGCGCTCGCTCGTGACCGACGAGACCTGCGTGATCGTGGCCAATGCGTACTCCTACCCCCACGGCGTGCTCGACCCGGTCGCCGAGCTAGCTGGCCTGGCCCTGGAGCGAGGCATCGACTGCCACGTCGACGCGTGCATCGGCGGCTTCATCCTCCCGTTCTTGGAGGAGCTCGGTGAGGACATCCCACCATGGGACTTCCGGGTCGAGGGTGTGACCACGATCTCTGTGGACGTCCACAAGTACGGCTATGTCCCGAAGGGCGCCTCCGCCGTCCTCCATCGAGACGACAGCTGGGCTCGCCTCCAACCCTTCTTCTACGACCAGTGGGGCGCAGGGCTCTACGCCACCCCTGCCATCGCAGGTGCTCGTGCTGCAGCGCCGATCATCGCCGCCTGGGCCGTCATCGAGTATCTCGGTCGAGATGGGTATCGCTCGCTGGTCGAGGAGCTGCGCTCGACCACTGCCCGACTCCGTGCGGGGATCAAGGCCATCGAGGGCCTTGAGATCGTCGGCGACCCGATCGGTCCCCTCCTGGCAGTGACCAGCAGCACCGTCGACCTTTACGGGGTGGCCGACCTGCTTGAAGAGCAGGGGTGGTACCTCAATCGCAACACCGACCCGGTCGGTCTCCATCTCATGCTCTCGCCTGCCCACCGCCTCGTGGTCGACGAGCTCGTCGAAGCCATCGCTGGTGCAGTGGCGCAACGGCCAGTTGGTCGAGGCGAGGTGCCTCGCTACTCCTGACCGCCATCAGCTCACGAGCTTGTGGAGCTCGAAGGTGACGAACAAGAAGCCGTAGAAGATCCCGATCAGGATCACGACGGCGACCGGAGCGAGGGCGAGCCCACCAGCCACCAACGTCACCGCGATCATGAGGCGCACCCAGGTCGCAGCAACGCCATGGCGTCGGGCTCGTCGCATCGCTGCGCCGCTCAGCACTGCAGCCACCACCAGCAGCGGCATCACCACCGAGAGCAACCACGCGACCCGGGTGCCATAGACCGCATCGGTGGCGATGATCTGGGTGCCGATGACCACGAGTGCTGCGAGCAGGACCACAAACCCAGAGACGCCGAGCACGAGATCGACGCCTGCTGGCGAGCTCTCGCCCTCTGGTTCCATCCCCCACGACCCTACGACGGGCCGCCTCCGAGCACCGGCGCTGCCCGGGCCGTGAGAGATCTGCGAGACTGCCGCATGCGCTCAGTCACCCCTTTCCTGTGGTTCGAGGCTGATGCCCGTGCCGCCCTCGAGTTCTACGCCGAAGCCTTCGGCGACGACGCGGTCATCGTCAACGATGCCGGCGGACCGGGATCGGCAGGCACCATCCGCATCGGAGCACTTGAGCTGGTGCTCTTCGAGGGCGGACCCTTCCAGGCGTTCAACCCTGCCATCTCGCTGTTCATCGAGTGCGACGACCAAGCGGAGGTCGACCGGCTCTGGGAGGCGCTCACCACCGGCGGGGAGCCTGGTCGATGCGGCTGGCTCACCGACCCCTTCGGCGTGACCTGGCAGGTCGTCCCGACCGGACTCCCTGCGCTCCTCGGCCACCCTGACCCTGAGGCCCGCGCTCGTGTCCATGAGGCGATGATGGGCATGTCCAAGCTCGACCTGGCGGCTCTCGAGGCAGCCCGAGACGCCCGCTGAGCCTGGCCAGGGCATCGACGGACCATCGACGAGTCGCACCATGAGCTTCTGGGAGCGCACCCTGGTGCCGAGACTGGTCGAGCTCACGTGTGGGGCCAGCGCGCTCGATGGATTCCGGCAAGCCACCACCGAGGGCCTGACGGGTCGCGTCCTCGAGATCGGCTTCGGTTCGGGCACCAACGTGCCCCACTATCCGAAGACGGTCACCGAGGTACTGGCGGTCGAGCCGTCCGAGGTCGCCACCAGGATCGCCGAGGCGAGGATCGCCGCCTCGGCGGTCCCGATCACCCACGTGGGTCTCGACGGCGGCGCGATCGATCTCGACGATGCCTCGTGCGACCGGGTGCTGCTCACTTTCACGCTCTGCACCCTGCCCGACCCCCACGCGGCGCTGCGCGAGGTTCGCCGAGTGCTTGTCCCCGGAGGACAGCTGCACCTCCTCGAGCACGGCGCAGCACCCGACGGATCGGTGGCGCGGTGGCAACGACGGCTTGACCCGATCGAGGTCAAGCTCGCCGGCGGATGCCACCTGACCAGAGATCCTGTCGGCCTCGTCACGTCGAACGGCTTCGAGGTCACCGAGGTGGACCAACGCTATGGCCGTGGTCCTCGACCGTGGAGCTATTTCACCCGCCTGCGGGCGACCACCCCTTAGCCCTTAGGGGCAGCAGAGCCCCTCGAAGGCCGCGCAGGCGGCGCAGAGCCACACCACCTCGTCGCCGACCTCGATCGCCGAGGCTGGCAATGATCCGCAGCCGGCGCAGGGCACCGGCGTGCTCGGTCGCCCGTCGGATCCGTGGTCACCGGTCATCAGTGCACCGTGACCGGGACGACGAAGAGCCGGCGCGCACCTGTGGTGCAGCCAGGTGGCGACGATCCCTGAGGATCAGAGGCGTACCCGATGCAGCTCGGATCCCATGCGGCGATCGCCATGTCGTAGGAGGAGGGGCCGACCTGGAAAAACGAGCCACCAGCCGGTCCGGCCGCCGACGGGAAGCTGCGCAGCAACCTCGATGACGGCTGCGCACACGGCCCCGATGGGCTCTGACAGACCGCCACCGCCTCGCTGTAGCCACTCGTGTACCAGAGACCGGCCGAGAACAGGAGGAGCCATGACGAGCCATCTGGAATCATCGACGGGTTCTCGACCGTCTGTTCCCAGGGGTGGTGGACAGTGTCGTTCGTGAGCAGCTCGGCGATGGGTCCGGTGAGCTTGAGCCCATCGCTCGT
>CAITOG010000131.1 GCA_903893955.1 uncultured Actinomycetes bacterium | reverse complement strand
TGAACTGCTCCGAGCGGTCGGCGAGGTCGAGGGGATCGATCGGATTAGGTTCACCTCACCGCATCCAAAGGACCTCCGGACCGAGACGATCGCCGCCATGGCCGAGGTGCCCGCAGTGTGCAACCAGCTGCACCTGCCGCTCCAGTCGGGCTCAGACAGGGTGCTCTCGTCGATGCGCCGGGGCTACACCGCCGCTCGCTACCTCGACCGCCTCGCAGCCGCACGAGCCGCCATCGATGACCTCGCGGTGACCACCGACATCATCGTGGGCTTCCCCGGCGAGACGGAAGAGGACTTCGAGGCGACCCTGGCGGTGGCGGCGGAGGCCGAGTACGACAGCGCCTACACGTTCATCTTCTCGCCCCGGCCGGGCACACGGGCGGCTGAGCGCGCCGAGGAGTTCATCGCCCCTGAGGTGATCGCGGACCGTTTCGAGCGTCTCAGCCTCGTCGTCGAGCGCTCGGCGCTCAACCGTCACGAGGCACGCACCGGCCGACGAGAGCAGCTCCTTGTCGAGGGTCCCTCGAAGCGGGACGCGCTGGTGACGAGCGGGCGGACTCGGCAGGGCAAGCTGGCCCACTTCACCGCCACCGAGCCCGCGATGTCGGCGCCTGGTGCGATCGTCGAGGCGGAGATCACCCGTGGCGCACCGCACTTCCTCGAGGCTCGACCGCTCGAGCTCGTGGCGCCGTCGAGCGTGCGCCGTCGGCTCACGGTGACCTCGAGCTGAGGTGGCGACAAGGGCCGTCGCCATCGTGGGGACGACGGCGAGCGGGAAGTCCCGGCTGGCGATGGACGTCGCGGTGGCAGCAGGTGATGTCGACATCGTCTCCGTCGACTCGATGGCGGTCTATCGCCAGCTGGACATCGCCACCGCAAAGCCGAGCACGACGGACCAAGCCCTCGTGCCCCACCACCTCATCGATCTGCTCGAGCCATGGGAGGAGTGCACCATGTCGCTCTTCCAGGCAGCTGCCCGAAGCGCCATGGTGGGGGTTGAGGAGCAATCCAGGATCTCGCTGCTGGTGGGAGGCACTGGCCTCTACCACCGGGCTGTCATCGATGATCTCGAGATCCCTGGGCGCTACCCAGAGGTGCGGGCAAGCCTTGAGGCCGCACTCGTCGATGAGCTGGCGCTGGCTCGGCTCTATGAGCACCTCACGGAGCTCGACCCAGATGCAGCGGGGAGGATCGAGCCTGGCAACGAGCGACGGATCATCCGGGCGCTCGAGGTCACGTTGGGCTCTGGACGCCCCTTCTCGTCATTCGGGCCGGGGCTCGAGACCTATCCACCGAGCGAGATCACACAGATCGGTCTTCTGCTCGAGTCGCAGGTCGTCGACGAGGCGATCGAGCGACGAGTCGACGGGTGGCTCGAGGAGGGTCTGCTCGACGAGGTGCAACGGCTGCTCGACGACCCTCGAGGACTGTCGATGACGGCCCGGCAGGCGATCGGCTACCGAGAGGTCGCGTCGTATCTCGGCGGCTCCTGCGGCCTTAGAGAGGCCAGAGAGGCGATCGTGGCGCGAACGAGAGCGTTCGCACGTCGCCAGCGAGCCTGGTTCCGTCGAGATCCACGTGTGTTGTGGTGCGAACCCGATTCGATCCGGGGACAGCTCGAAGCAGCGCTGGCGGGGATCCGGCTGGCGGGCGAGGTGGAAGACTGACGAGGATGACCACGACGATCGGGATCTCCAAGCACGAGGGTGCCGGCAACGACTTCCTCGTCATGATTGACCTGGAAGATCGCGTCCAATTGACGACGGCGGAGGTGCGGTGGCTGGCTGATCGCCACCTCGGTCTCGGGGCTGATGGCGTGATCACCGTGACGGGTCCTTCGAACGGTGGGGAGGTGACGATGCACCTGCGCAATGCTGATGGTTCCCCAGCAGAGATCAGCGGGAACGGGCTGCGCTGCGTCGTCCATGAGGTGGTTCGTTCGGGCGTCGTTGCGCAAGGGTCGTTCTCGATCATGACCGATGCGGGACTCCGCCGAGTCCACTGCGAGCCGCCGGCTGGCCGATCGGCGATGACGTCAGCACAGATGGGCGTCATCTCGGTCCTCTCCGAGGATCTTGCGGGCCGTCAGGTCACCGTCGACGTCGGGAACCCACACCTGGTGGTCCTCCTCGACTCCCTCGAAGGGCTCGACGCTGCACGAGAGGGGCAGGCGCTCCAGGCCACTCGTCCCGGTGGCATCAACGTGGAGTGGATCGCTCCACGCCCGGGCGGGCTCGACCTGGTGGTCTTCGAGCGAGGGGTCGGCATCACCTTGGCGTGCGGCTCGGGCTCCTGTGCAGCTGCGGTCGCAGGTCGCAGGTTCGGCGTCAGCGGCGATCACGCGGAGATCACTAATCCAGGCGGGGTGCTGCTCGTCGACCTCGAGGATGATCATGCGACGCTCTCTGGCATCGTGAGCCACGTCGCCGACGCCGTCGTCCCGCTCGAGCGAAACCTGTGAGCATCCACCTTCCTTCCACGCTCATCGATCGCTCGTTCCGTGAGCGCATCATCCTTGTCGGGGTCCTCCTACCGGGCAGCACGGCTGATGGCCTCGAGGCCTCGCTCGATGAGCTCGCCTCGCTCGTGTCGACGGCAGGCGCGGACGTCGTCGACAGGATCATCCAGCGAAAGGATCACCCGGACCCTGCGACGTTCCTCGGCTCGGGAAAGGCCGAGGAGCTCCACCAGCTCTGCCTCGTCCACGATGTCGACACGGTGGTGTTCGATCACGATCTGAGCCCGGCGCAGCAGCGGAACCTCGAGAAGATCCTCGGTCGCACCGCCATCGATCGCACTGCGGTCATCCTCGACATCTTCGCCCAGAACGCACGGAGCCCAGAAGGCCGGGCACAGGTCGAGCTCGCGCTGCTTCGCTATCGCCTTCCCCGGCTGCGCGGACGCGGCCATGGCCTGTCGCAGCAGGCGGGTGGCATCGGGACGAGGGGACCTGGTGAGACCCAGCTCGAGGTCGATCGGCGGCGGCTGGTGCGGCGGATGCACCGGCTCGAGGCTGATCTGCGGCAGGTGGACAAGAACCGAGCGACCCAGCGGGCACAGCGTGGCCGTGGGCGGCGTCGGGAGGTGGCGTTGGTCGGCTACACCAATGCCGGCAAGTCCACGCTGCTCAACGAGCTGACCGACGCCGACGTGCCAGCTGCCGACCGCCTCTTCGAAACCCTGGACCCGAGGACCCGCCAGCTGGCCCTGCCCGGTGGAGAGACAGTGCTCCTGACCGACACCGTTGGTTTCGTCTCGAAGCTCCCTCATGAGCTCGTCGAGGCGTTCCGCTCGACGCTCGATTCGGTTCGTCTCGCTGACCTGCTGCTCCACGTGGTCGACGCGTCCGCTGCTGATCCTCACGCCCAGATGCTCGCGGTCAGGACAGTTCTCGACGAGATCGGCGCAGGTGACGTCCCAGAGCTGGTGGTGGTCAACAAGGCGGATCGCGCTCCTGAGGTTGCTGCAGAGCTGGTGAGCGAGCTCGCCGGCTCGGTGGCGATCTCTGCCGCTGCGGGGACAGGGATCGACGACCTACTGCGGACGCTGGGCGATCGATTGCGGCTGGCGGATGTGATCGTGACGCTCCGGATCCCTCATGATCGAGGTGACCTGGTGGCGGCAGCGCATCGAGAGGGAGAGGTGATCGACGTGCGACATGACGACGATGGCGCAGTCCTGCGGGTGGTCTTGGATGACGCGGGACAGGCTCGCTTCGATGAGTGGAAGGTGCTGTCGTGAGTGGCTTCACCCCACCGCCCTACCCCTACGACCGCCTCGCACCTATCGCTGAGCGAGCAGCCGCCCATGAAGGTGGAATCGTCGACTGCTCGATCGGGACCCCGTGCGACCCGCCGCCCGACGAGGTCGTCGAGGCGTTGGCGGCCTCGGGGACTGAACGCGGGTATCCGACCTCGGCTGGCTCTGAGGTGCTGCGGAGCGCGGCCCTCGGATGGATCGCTCGTCGGTTCGACGTCGAGCTGCCTGACACGGCGTTGGCCGCCTGTGTGGGGACCAAGGAGCTCGTGGCATCGACCGCCCAGATGCTCCACCTGCGCCAGCCCGACAAGGACGTGGTGCTGTACCCGGCCATCAGCTATCCGACCTATGCCATGAGCGCCACCCTTGCAGGTCTCGAGGCGGTCCCCGTCAGGCTCGAAGAGGGACGCCTCGATCTCGACAGCATCGAGCCGTCGATACGGCAACGAGCCCTGTTGCTCTGGTCGAACTCGCCGTCCAACCCGACAGGCCACCTCGATGATCTCGCCGTCGCTGCGGCTTGGGGCCGCTCCCACGGCGTGCCTGTCTTCTCTGACGAGTGCTACGCCGAGTTCACCTGGGCCGATCGCCCTCGCTCCATCCTCGAGGAGGGCCCTGGCGGGGTCGTGGCTGTCCACTCGCTGTCCAAGCGCTCCAATCTCGCCGGGCTGCGAGCCGGGTTCTATGCAGGCGACCACGAGCTCGTCAGCTTCCTGCGAAGCGTTCGCCAGCACGCCGGGCTCATGGTCCCCGGGCCGGTCCAGGCCGCTGCTGCAGTGGCGCTCGATGACGATGCGCACGTCGAGGTGCAACGCCGTCGCTACGCCGACCGCCTGGGCCTCGTGATCGCAGGGCTCCGTGCAGCCGGCTACGACGCCATCGCCCCCGCTGGCACCTTCTACATCTGGCTCCCTGTCCCTGATCGCCTCGAGGACGGCTGGGCACTGGCACAAGAGCTGGCTGATCGCGCAGGGCTCTTGGTGAGCCCAGGGGAGCTCTACGGTGCTGACGGCTCGAGGTTCGTGCGGATCGCGGTGGTGCAGACCGACGAGCGTCTGGCGCTGGCGATGGAGCGGCTCAACGGGAACTGAGGCGACGCCGAGGCCACCGCTACGCTTGGGCTATGCCCGATCTCTCAGAATCCATCTCCGACCTCTACGCCAACCCTGAGCATGTCCATCCGGGCAACAAAGAGGCCGAGCGCCTCATCTACGAGGCGATCGACCTGCTGGATCGAGGCGAGGAGCGGGTCGCATACGTTGACCCGACGACCGATGAGGTCGTCGTCAACGAGTGGCTCAAGCACGCCATCCTGCTCCTGTTCAAGGTCCGGTCGATGGAGACCATCGATCTGGGCCCCTTTGAGTTCGCCGACAAGATTCCGCTCAAGCGGGGCTACGAGGCTTCGGGCGTGCGGGTCGTCCCTGGGGCGAGCGCCCGCTGGGGTTCGTACCTGGCACCCGGTTCGGTGCTCATGCCCAGCTACGTGAACATCGGCGCCCGCGTGGGGGAGCGGTCGATGGTCGACACCTGGGCCACGGTCGGCTCCTGCGCACAGATCGGCGCCGACGTCCACCTGGCAGGAGGTGTCGGCATCGGCGGCGTCCTCGAGCCGCCCAACGCCCGGCCGGTGGTGATCGAAGACGAGGCGTTCATCGGGAGTCGCTCGATGGTGGTCGAAGGAGCTCGCGTCGGCCGAGGTGCCGTGCTGGGCGCAGGGACGATCCTCAACCCGTCGATCCCGGTCATCGATGCAGAGTCGGGAGAGGAGATCTCGCGAGGCCACGTCCCCGCGTGGAGCGTCGCTGTGGGCGCCAGCCGACGAAAGGAGCTGCCCGGCGGCGAGTTCTTCCTGCCCTGCGTGCTGGTGCTCAAGCGGCTCACCGAGGGCCAACGACACGACAAGGCTGAGCTCAACGCGGTCTTGCGCGACCATGGCGTCGCCACGTGAGCGAGGTCCTCGACCTCGCCGTCAAGCTGATCAACACGCCGTCACCAAGTCGGAGTGAGGCTGCAGCGTGTGACCTGATCGAGCAGCGGCTCAGCGGCGCTGGTCACCTCGAGTTGCACCGCATCGGCGACAACTTGATCGCTCGGACCATCTTGGGCCGCCGACGTCGACTCGTCATCGCCGGGCACCTCGACACCGTCTCCTCCTCAGAGCCAGCCGCCATGCTCGAAGGCGGGATCTTGGCCGGACTCGGCGCTGCTGACATGAAGGGGACGCTGGCGGCGATGGCCGTGCTGGCGGCTGAGGTGACTGACCCAGTGAACGACGTCACGTGGGTGTTCTATGCGCGCGAGGAGATCGGCAGGTCAGAGAGCGGACTCCTCGAGATCGCCACTGCGCAGCCTGAGCTCCTTGAGGGAGACGTCGCCATCCTTGGCGAACCGACCAGCGGCGCCGTCGAGGCGGGCTGCCAGGGGACGCTGCGGCTGGTGATCCGCCTTGGTGGCGTCAAGGCGCACACCGCTCGACCATTCATGGGCGTCAACGCCATCCACCGCTCCGCCGCCGTCATGGCGGACCTGATCGCAGCGACGCCACGACGCGTCGAGCTCGATGGCGTCACCTTTGTCGAGCAGCTTCAGGTGGTCAGCGTCGAGGGCGGCGTGGGGCACAACGTCGTGCCCGATCAGGTCACAGTGGTGGTCAACCACCGATTCGCCCCGGACCGCGATGTGGCTGCAGCACTCGAATGGGTCACAAGCCTCATCGAGGGACACCTCGATCCAGACCTTGGGGACTCGATCGAGCTGGCTGATGGCGCAGATGGCGCAGCACCTGCTCTGGGCGACCCGGTGCTGGCTCGATTGGTCGAGATCACTGGTGGCCAGGTGAGTGCGAAGGTCGGCTGGACCGACGTGGCCACCTTCGCCGCCCTCGGCGTTCCGGCAGCGAATTTCGGCGCTGGTGACCCGCTCCTGGCACATCACCCTGACGAGCACGTTGCCGTCGAGCAGCTCGACAGCGTTGCAGATGCCCTTCGATCGCTGCTCGGGGACGCCTCGGTCGCCTGATCAGGCGCTTCGGCTCCTGAGCGAGTACGGTCATCGCCCATGAGCGACGACGCACCCAAGAAATCACGTCCGATCGAGGTCATTGCAGACGCCGAGGAGATCAAGCTCGGTTCGATCCTCTTCACCATCGTTGAGCCCCATCGGGGCCACGAGGTCGACTACAACCGCTGGTACGAGCGGGACCACTTCTACTCCGGGGTGATGATCGGTCCCTGGACGTTCGCAGGGAACCGCTACGTGGCCACCGCTGACCTCAAGGCCCTGCAGGGACCAGAGTCGGTGTCGATCACCGGTGAGCCCGGCAAGGGCTCGTACGTCGGCGTCTACTGGATCTTGGACGGCTACCACGATCTGTGGAACAAGTGGTCGGTCCGCCAGGTCCGCCAGCTTCACGCCAAGAACCGGATGTTCGAGCACCGTGACCACGTCCACACGCTCTTGTATCGCTTCGAGTGGGCGCAGGGTCGAGATGAGGACGGCGTGCCCATCGAGCTGGCGCTCGATCACCGCTACGACGGTTTCGTGCCGGTTTGGGTCGAGGCCAACGAGGGGACGACACGTGACGAGCTGTGGAGCTACCTGCGAGAGGACCTCCTCCCTGCGATCCTTCCTGGGACTGACGCCGGCCTCGTCGGCGCGTTCACGCCCCTCCCACTCCTGATCGACGCGCCGGGCGACGTGCCTCGGATGGAGGCGAGCGAGACGCGCACCCTCTTGCTGTTCTTCCTCGACTCAGACCCGAAGGAGTCGTGGGACGGCGTCTTCGCCAAGGGCAAGGAGCTCCTCGAGGCGTCGGGCAAGGGGACGGTCATCGCGCAGATCCCCTTCAAGCCCACCGTCTGGGGGACTGACACGTACACCGATCAGTTGTGGGAGGACTGAGGTCCTAGCCGCTGGCGGCCTCTGCGAGGCCAATTGCGGCCACGATCGCACAGACGGTCCACGTGAGACTGCGAACGCGATGCCAGAAGAGCAACCTTCGAAACATGGGTGGGTCGAACCGCTCGGCTAACGCGTCGTGCGCAGGGACTGCCTTCACGATGGTGACCCCCACGGCTGCGGCGGCCAAGCAGCCAGTTGCGATCGCCCAAGGCTCGGTGAGAGATGACCCCGAGAAGACCCACGCGGCGATGGCCACCGCCTGCACGAGCCACACGGGACCGACGGCGAAGGTGATGCTCCGTCGATGTGACTGGTGATAACGCTGCCATTCGCCTGGACCGACAAGCGAGAACGCCGGGTAGACGACGAGGTCGACAACCCATGTCAGGCCCACCAGATACCAGCTGGTCGCCACACTCACGATGATCGCTGCTAACACCTGGTCAGGGTAGCGGGACGCTGCGTGACGGCACCTCGTGCCAATGAGCGACTCGGCGCTGCTCGACGCCGCGCCTAGAGCCGGCGCAGGACGGAGACGACCTTGCCGTAGATGGCAACCTGATCGCCGGGCAGCTCGATGGGCGCCATCGTGTCGTTCGCAGGCACGAGCACCACGGTGGAACCCTGTCGGCGAAGGCGCTTGACGGTGGCCTCCTCGTCGGGGATCCCTGCCACGACGATGTCACCGTCGTCGGCATCAGGCTGATGGCGAACCACCACGTAGTCCCCATCGAGGATTCCCGCATCGATCATGGAGTCCCCACGAACCTTGAGCATGAACGTCTCGCCTCTTCCAGCGAACTCCTCAGGCAGCGAATAGAGCTCTTCGACGTTCTCTTGGGCCAGCACTCCAGTACCTGCAGCGACAGAGCCCACGAGAGGGACCGATCGCGACCTGTTTGTCGCCATCGCGGCGCCGGAAGCGGGGTCGTAATTGACGGTCATCGCCCTCGGCTTGGTGGGGTCCCGCTGCAAGAAGCCCTCCCGCTGAAGGACGGCGAGGTGGCTGTGGACAGTTGCCGAGGAGGCGAGGCCGACGGCCTGGCCGATCTCCCGAACTGAGGGCGGATAGCCCCGCTCCCTGAGGCACTGGCCGATGAAGTCGAGGATCTCCCGACGCTTTCCGCTCAAAACCTCTGCCATGTTGACCTCGCTTGCACCGGGGGTGATCTGTGGCGAACACCCGTTTGCTACAACCATACCGACGAGGACGAACGAAGGCAAACACCTGTTCGTTAAATTGATTGACTCGAACACTTGTTCGTGTTTAGATATCTACGAACAGGTGTTCGTGGAACAGCAGCAAGGAGACACCAAAATGGCGATCGCACCGATTCCCCAGCAGGAAGAGATGGACCTCTTCGAGATGCCGTGGCCGAAGCCGATGCTTCGCCTCGTCACTGACTCCGCGCCCGAGCGGGCGGAGGAGCTTCGATTCGAGGGGCAGCCTGCTGCGGTCGTCACGACGATGACCGGTCGACATGATCGTCGGTCGGTTGTCCAACGCCGCCGCATTGTCGCGGGAGTGGCCGCTGGCGTCCTGCTCGTGCTGTTGGCGCTCCCTGTTCAGGCCCTTGGTGGGGTCACCTCTACCGGCAAGGCTGCACCTGGGGGTGTGGTGGCGGGTCTCGCCGATGGCTCCCTCTATGTCGTCCAGCCGGGCGACACCGTCGCCTCAGTCGCACACGAACTGAACCCTGCTGGTGACCAAGGTGCGCTCCAGGCGAAGATCCGAGGAGTGGTCGGTTCGTCGGTCCTCGTTCCGGGTGAGCACATCCTGCTTCCCTAGGGCGCCTGGTGGCACGGGTATCGTGATGACGTGCGATGCCCCTACTGCTCAGCTGATGACGATCGAGTCGTCGATTCGCGGATGGCTGAGGAAGGTGCCGCCATTCGGCGGCGTCGCGAGTGCAACTCATGCTCGCAGCGCTACACAACCTTCGAGCGGATCGAAGAGCTTCCTCTGGTGGTGATCAAGCGATCAGGCGATCGAGAGCCCTTCGATCGAGCGAAGCTCATCTCCGGTGTCCGCTCTGCCTGCAAGAACCGTCCAGTGAGCGAGAGCCAGCTCGATCAGCTCGCCCATGATGTCGAAGACGTCCTGCGCTCCCAGACGGACGCAGCCGTCACGACGCAAGACGTTGGGGTAGCGGTTCTCGAGAGGCTCAAGGGTCTCGACGACGTCGCCTACGTTCGATTCGCGTCGGTGTACAAGGGCTTCGAGGATCTCGATGACTTTCAGCGCGAGGTGGGCTTGTTGACCAAGTCGACCGCTCCGAAACGACGTCCGTGAGACGGAAGGACGGCACTCGGGTCCTCGAGCTCGCACCCAATCGGGTCCTGGCCGTCTATTCACATCCAGATGACGCTGACGTCGCCTGTGGCGGCACCCTTGCCACATGGGCTGCACGCGGTGCAGAGGTGTGGCTGGTGCTGCTGTGCGATGGAGGGAAGGGCACCATCGATGCGGCAGTCTCGCCTAAGACGCTTGCGTCGATTCGAGCCGGAGAAGTCGCTGTAGCGGCCAAGGCGATCGGAGTGACCAACGTCGAGATGCTCAACATCCCAGATGGCGAGGTCGACCGAGATGGACAGCTCGCCGGAGAGCTGGTGCGCCGGATTCGATCCATCAAGCCTGAGGTAGTGCTTGGACACGATCCGACAGCGGTCTTCTTCGGGTCGGTCTACGTGAACCACCGGGACCACCGCGCCGCTGGCTGGGCCCTGCTTGACGCGGTCGCTCCAGCTTCTGCCATGCCGCACTACTTCCCGGAGTGCGGACCCGCACACCGAGTCGCTGATGTGCTGTTGAGCGGCACGCTCGACGCAGATGCCTACGTCGACATCACGAGCGGGCTCGAGGCGAAGGTCGCAGCAGTGATGGCACACGAGAGCCAGCTGGTCGGCGAGCCCGGCTGGGTGGCGGCTTCAGTGCGATCGCGAGCCGAAGCCGATGGCCGAACTGTCGGCGTGGCAGCGGCGGAAGGGTTTCGTCACCTTGAGCTCGACCGCTGAATCAGGGGTCTCCGACCCATCAGCGGAGCTCGATCCAGCCATCCTGCTCGTCGACATGGACTCCTTCTTCGCTTCGGTCGAGGTTAGGGACGATCCCACGCTCGTGGGGCGGCCAGTTCTGGTCGGCGGCGACTCTCGACGCGGGGTGGTCGCGTCGTGCACCTATGAGGCCCGACGTTTCGGCATCCACTCAGCGATGCCGATGGCCACCGCCAAGCGGCTCTGTCCTGATGCCATCGTGCTTTCCGGCGACATCGCTCGCTACGCGGCGGTGAGCCGAGAGCTGCACTCGATCTTCAAGGACGTCACGCCGCTCGTGGAGCCACTCGGGCTCGACGAAGCCTTCCTGGACGTGACCGGATCTCGAGCGCTCTTTGGCACGCCCCTCGAGATCGCCAGGCGGATCCGGTCACGGGTCCGTGAAGAGCTCGATCTCGATTGCTCGGTGGGGGTGGGGGAGTCGAAGCTGATCGCCAAGCTCTCGTCGCGTGACGCCAAGCCAAAGATCACCGGTGGACGTGTCGTCGAGGGCTCCGGTGTGGCGGTCGTCCCTCGAAGCGATGTGCTCGCCTACCTCGATCGTCTCCCGGTCGCTGCGCTCTTCGGCGTCGGTCCCGCTACGGCAGCGAAGCTCAACCGCCTTGGGATCGAGTGGGTCCCCGAGCTGCGCGCGATCGACGGCGACCTGCTTGCGCACCATCTTGGTTCCACGCATGCCGCGTCGCTCCATGAGCTGGCCTGGGGCCGAGACCCACGACCGGTGACGCCTGATGTGGCCTCGAAATCTGTGGGTCACGAGGAGACGTTCCTCGAGGACGTGCCGGAACGCGCGGTCTTGGAGCGTCGGTTGCGTCGCCAGGCTGTCGCTGTCGCCGGAGCGCTTCGAGACTCACGCCGTCGTGCCAGGACGATCACGGTCAAGGTGAAGCTGGCTGATCTGAGCTCACACACCCGATCGCACACCTTGCTCGCCGGGATCGATGATCACCGAGCGCTCGAGCAGGTGGCCGTTGAGCTGCTCGGCGATGTCGAGGTGGACACCGGCGTTCGCCTGCTCGGCCTCATCGCGTCGAACCTGCAAGCTGCAGATGAGCCGGTCCAGCTCCAGCTGCTCATGGACTCAAGCGAGATGGACGCAGGAGCGACACAGCAGGAGCGTGCGGCGCTTGAGGACGCAGTGGCGGAGATCCGGAGTCGATTCGGTCGCTCTGCCCTCGGCACCGCCGGGATGTTGGCCAAGGGCGCCATCCACGTTCCAGGTCAGCGCGACATCCCGTTCGGGTCGAAGGATCTTTCGAGCTAGCGCCAGTCGCCATCGAGAGCGATCCAAGTGCCGTGGGGGTGGGCTTGTCCCAGCACGACAGGGCCCCGATCGTCTCGATCGAGCACGAAGAGGCTCGAACCCCGCCTGCGATCGCCAATCGACCTCGGTGGTTGGAGTCCGGGGACCCCGCTCGGGTGCTCGAGGTAGAGCCAGTCGATGGGGCGGTCTCGTCGCAGGTCGTTGATCGTGGAGCGAAGTGCCACCTGCTGATCGACCGTGAGGTAGCTGACGACCCAGGAGTGATGGATCACAAGCCTGGCGTCGCTCGGCGCAGCATCGACGAGGCGGGGGAGCTCTTCGACGAGATCGCCGCTCTTGACCTCTGGGCGACTATCCATCGACGACCATTGAGCGATGGCCTGTCGGGTTCGCTCAAAGCGATCGAGATCGTCAGGCCACTGACATGCCAGCAGCCAGCGAGCGGCTTCTTGGTCGGCGGGGTCGACAGGGTCAAGGTCGATCCCGCCTGCCCAGACCAGGTCGACAGGAGCAGTGGGCCCACGCCCGTGTCGGACGTCAACAGGGACGACCACCTTGCTGGTGGGCTCACCGAGCTCCACGCCGTCGGTGCGGACGTGGCGGTAGGAGGGAGCGACAAGGTTGAGGCCTGCGGAGCAGCCGAGGTCGATCAGCGCCGTCGGCTCGCCTCGCCCGATCACCTGGAGGCCCAGCATGAGCAATCCCGAGCGACCCACCTCGTTGGTCTGGGTGCGGCGAACACGCATCGCATCGATCAGCTCGTCGTCGTGGTCGAGAGCGAACTGCAGGATCGCCTGGGCGTCGGAATGTCCGACCTCCACCTTCGCAGCGGTGTCTCGTGCCGTGTCAACGTCCATGCCGCTTTCGAGCCCGGCGAGGAAGATGGCCGTCGGGTAGTGGCCACCGACCGGCCCTGCGGGCTCTCTGAGTGCCATATCGTGGAGCACGGCGAGGAAGAGGACTGCCCGACGTTGGGTCGGCTCCACCTCAAGCATCATGTCGATGACTTGCGGTGTCTGCCCGGCGAGGTCGCAGAGCGCCGCGTAGAGAGGATGGCGGGGCGCGTCGTCGGGGTGAAGGTTCGAGAGGAACGAGGTCTCGACCGCTCGGCGCTGCTCCTCGAGATCCATCAGAGGTTCGCCGGGAGCAGCGGGCTGGCGACGAAGAAGGTCGCAAGCAGGGCGATCATCGAGAGCACTCCTCCGGTGGTCCAGACCACCCACCGCCGAGTGGAGCGGGTAGCGACTGCGATTGTGCCACCGACGAGCAGCAGGCTGAGAAGACCGAGAAGGATCGCAGGCACCGGGCTCGAAGGGACCAACGTCGTCACCTCGCTTCGGGGCGAGGGGAAGGTCACGAGCGCCGAGGGCGTGAGCGAGGATCTCACGAGACGGGCCTCGACGACGAGCCGCTGCGATGCGCTGAAGCGAGGGTTGCAAGTGGTCAAGGTCAGCGTGGGGTGCGCAGTCGGCGCGAGCACATCGACGTCGCTCGGGTCCACAACTTTCGAGGCCCTGGTTCGATAGGTGAAGGTGCCCTGCGGAGAGGTGAGGGTGATGGGGTCACCGGGTCGGAGCTGGTCGAGGTTGTAGAACGGGCGCGCCCAAGTGGTGCGATGTCCGGCGATGGCGACGTTGCCGGCCCCGCCGGGAAGCGGGGTCCTCTCGTAGTGCCCCGGGCCGAGCTCCAGGCTTGCCTGGCTCGTCCCCTCGACGACCACCATGTCGAGACCGATCCTCGGGATCGAGATGATCGCCACTGGAGTGCCTGCTGGGGGAGCGGGATGGGGAGGAGCGGTGGCGAGTGGTCCACCCACGGCCCGAGTCTCACTCGGGTCGTGCAGGACCGGGAGGAGA
>CAITOG010000130.1 GCA_903893955.1 uncultured Actinomycetes bacterium | reverse complement strand
CTCGAGCTTGTGGTGGCAGCGGCACTCGGGCTCTGGCTCTCGGTGTGGCTCGCCCTTGGTGTGCTCGCCGTGGCGGCCATAGCACTGTCGGCGACCCTCGCCAAGCATCGTTCGCTCAAATCGCTTCGCTGACCCAGCTCAGTCTGGTGACATCCCGCCGCCGAGCAGCGCCGGCAGACCGGTGGCGCGCATGCGCCGCAGCACCCGATGGCTCACCGGGGTGACGTCAGGGTGGACGCCACCGTTGGCACGCACCCGGCCCTCCCAGGCCTCAGCACGCTGGTGTGCCACCGTCTCGTCGGCGAGCTCGGCGCAGTCGAGACGATCTTGGTTGATGTCGACGGTGATGGTGTCGCCGTCCTCGATGAGCGCGATAGGACCGCCGAGGAGCGCCTCAGGGGCGACATGCCCGATGACGAGACCGACGGAGCCACCCGAGAACCGAGCATCGGTCATGAGGGCGATGGTGATGCCCTTCTTGCGACACAGCGACGTGATCTTTGAGGTGGGGTCGAGCATCTCGGGCATCCCCGGTGCGCCGCGAGGCCCCTCGTAGCGGATGACGACCATGTCGTTGTCGTGGAAGTCATCAGGCTGCTCGTCGAGAGCATCGATGAGCGAGCGCTCCGAGTTGAAGACCTTGGCTGTTCCGGTGAAGACGCCGCCGATGATGCCGCTCTCCACACCGGCGAGCTTCAGGATCGCTCCGCCGTCAGGGGCGAGGTTGCCAGAGAGCAGTCGCAGGCCGCCGGTCTCCTTGAAGGGTCGCTCGACCGAGAAGATGACCTCGTGGTCCGGCTGCGGCGGGTCGAGCCGGGCGAGCTGCTCAGCCAGGGTCTCTCCGGTGCAGGTCAGGGCGTTGCCATCGAGGAAGCCTGCCTCGAGTAGCTCATTGACGATCGTGGGGAGGCCTCCCGAGGCATCGACGTCGACCATGGAGTACTCGCCGAAGGGTCGCATGTTGACGATGACGGGGAGACGGTGGGAAAGGGCATTGAACTCGTCCTGGCTCATCACCTCGTCCCACAGGTCGATGCCGGCGGCTCGTGCGATCTCGACGCTATGGAGCATGACGTTGGTGGAGCCGCCCATCGCCATGGCGACGATGAGGGCGTTGCGCAGCGAGGTCGGCGTCACGATGTCCCTCGGGCGGATCTCCTTGGCGGCCATCGTGACCAAGCACTCGACGAGCTCGTCGGGGAATTGTTCGAGGCGGCGGACGTCATCTGACGGCGGCGCGACCATGTGGAGCGGCTCGAGGCCGAGCACGCCGATGAACGACTGCATCGTGTTGTAGGTGAACATGCCGCCACAGCTGCCCTGGCCCGGACAGGCGTGGAGCGCGATCTCTGCTCGAGCCTCGTCGTCAGGGTTGGTGGCGAACTGGAACGCCGTCACGAGGTCGATGCGGTCACCTGTCTTCGGGTCCCGTCCGGGCCTGATCGAGCCATCCGAGAGGATCACACCTGGGATGTTCTGCTCGACCAGTGCGGCCACCGTGCCCACCGGGGGCTTGTCGCATGCGACGACGGCCACCAGCCCAGCGACCTGGTTGGCTGCGATGTGGACCGAGGCCGCGTCGTTGACCAGCTCTCGTCCGATGAGCGAGAACCGCATCTGCGGCGTGCCATTGAGCTGTCCGTCGGACACGCCCACCGTGAAGGCTGGTGCGATCAGCCGGTTCGACCTGTCGTCGTCAGCGATGCGGCGTGACATGGCCTCCTGGACCGCTGCCACCTTCTCCTGGACGCCCACGTAGCACTGGCTGTCGCCGAGGTTGCCGATCACGGCCCACACCGGGTCGTGGATCTTGGTCACGTCCTCGCCGAGGAACCTGGCGGTCCCCACCCGCTGGACGTCACGTCCTGGATTCGAGGTGCGCGCGCTGCTCCCACGCACGGTCACGCTCGTGGAGGACTCGGGGCGGTCGGTCATGGAGGGAAGTCTACTGATACCGAATGTCGGCTCTCAGGCCTGCTCCCCATCGCACCAGCGGGACCGAGGGGACGTGAAGAGGCTCAGGCCGAAGGACCACACCTGGTGACCACGAGATGGGGCTGAGCAGCGACAGGGGCGATGCCATTCGACGGACTCTGTCAGTTAGGGTGTCCACACTGATCGAGTGAGGCAATGCAGCGTGTTGCCGTGAATGAAGAAGGCTTCGTGACGATGATCCTGGACAAGAATCAGTCTGGAGTCTCGGTCGCGCAGGTTGCGACGACACGTTCCGGGGGCAACGTTCGGGCAAGTGCCAGACCTCTGGAGGACGCCCTGAGCCGAGAGAGGTGGACGTATGACTGACCCTGCTGCAGGACAAGCAACGAGGTCACCTCTCCACGTGCTCGGCCGACGTACTGGGTTCGCTCTGGTGCTCTTGGCGCTCATGCTCGTGCCCTCGTTCGTCCTCATGGCGGCCACGAAGCAGCCGGCAGCGACCTACGCGGCGATGGGCGCCATTATCGGTGCCGTCGCTGTGGCCGCCGGGGGAGTGCGGGTCGGGATCCTCACGGCGGTCATCGCCTCAGCGCTGGCCCCGCTGTCGATCATCGCCGGCCTGACCCCGCTCACCGGGGCGTTCCTCATGGCGCTCATGACGCTGACCGTCGGACGCATGGCGCGCTTCGGGCTCCATCGAGCGATCGTGCTTGTCCCGATCTTCCTGGCCTGGACCACCTTGTCGCCGGTGCCGTGGGTGAACCACGAAGATCTTGACAAGGTGAACGCGCTGCTCACGAAGAAGGGCCTCACGTTCTCCCAGGCGCTCGATCGACTCCACCCATCCCATGGCTCCTCCTCGGCCGGTCTGTCGAAGGTGCTGAGCCACGCTGCGATCGAGCTTCGGATGAACCAGACCTACCTGGTGTGGGTCGCCGTGTTCTTCTTCGTCGGAGCGATCATCGCCGTCGCGGTCCTGCCGCTCCTCCTGCGCAAGGCACCCCACCCTTCGCCTGTGACGCACTCTCGTTCCGAAGCGATGCCGTACACGATCACCATCACTCTGCTGACAGCGGTGGCGACCTTCTATTTCCTCAACCACCCCAAGCTGAACGGCGGTGCCTTCACGGTCGCTGCGATCCTGGTGCTGGCGCAGGTCGGCACCGACATCCAGTGGAAGCTGGCGATCCAACGCGTGCTCGGCACGCTTGGCGGCGTCCTCCTCCTCACCGTCGTGGTGGCGCTCCTCGGTGGTGGCTCGTACGTGAAGCTGTTCGGCCTCCCCTTCCCCGCCAACCTCTACATCGTCGGCATCGTCTTCGGGATGTTCGCCATCATCATGAAGTTCAGCTCTCGACAGTGGATCTACTACATCCTCATCACGCCGACGGCTGCGCTGCTCAACGCCTATACGACCAAGCAGGCAACGCACCTCGGGACTGCTCGTCTCGTCGACAACCTCGTCGGGGCCTTGCTGGTCGTGCTCGCCGCGCTGATCACTCTCGGCGTAGCCCGCCTCACGGGCGGGGACAACAAAGTGGAGGCGGCGACTCCGGCCGACGCCGCAGCCGCTATCTGAAGTCGATTTGCAACGCCCAGCTCGGGTGTGCGGCGCTCTGGAAGTCTCAGCCGTTCATCTTTATGACGGCGAAGGTTGCCCCATCGGGATCGGCCAGCACTGCGAACCGACCGGGCGGGATGTCGGTCGGCGCCAGGAGCGTGGTCGCGCCGAGCTGGCTGGCGTGTGCGACGAAGGCGTCGGTGTCATCGACACCGAAGTAGACGAGCCAATACGAAGGGACCTCGTCCGGGACCATGTCCGGCATGGGCAGCATGCCCGCCACCGTGGCATCGCCGAGTTTCCACTCTGTGTAGGGCATCGCGCCCATGTCGAAGTCGTTTGGCTCCCAACCGAATACCTCGGCATAAAAGGCCTTCGCCGCAGGAAGGTCCCGTGTGTTGAGCTCGGTCCACGAGAACCCACCGCTCTCTCCGGCGAGCTCTGCGCCGATGAACGACTTGGGCTCCCAGACGCCGATGACTGCGCCGGTCGGGTCGGCGAAGACCGCCATCCTCCCGAGATCCGAAACATCGATCGGCTCTGCGAAGATGATGGCGCCGGCGTTCCTGGCTCGCTCAATGGTCTCGTCGGCGCTGTCGACTGACACGTAACTGGTCCACGACGTTGGCTGGCCATCGCCCATGACGGGCATGTTGCCGGCCACGGTCTTCCCGTCCTTGCGAAATTGCGTGTAGTGACCCATGTCTTCACCCTGATCGTCAGGCTCCCAGCCGAAGAGGGTGCCGTAGAATTCATTCGACGCACCTATCTCGATCGCAGCGTGATCCACCCAGGACGGGGTCCCAGCGTCATGTGAGGTGAACTCGGGCATCAGTCGCCCCTTGGGTTCTGGGGCACCGATCGAGGCCCTGTGGTTGACCCTACCCAAGAGGTGTTCGAAATGCGCAGGTGAGAAGGAGCCCTGCCTCCAGCCTCACAACTCACCTTGCTTCGGCTGAAATCCACGAGAGGTGTTGCCAGTGACGTCAAGGTGCAAGCCCCTTCGTTTGCCGTCTCTTCGACGCTGTCTGAGATCGCGGGCCTGGCTCGACGACCACCGGCGAGTATTCAACGCGAAGGGGACATTGGCATCAGAACGCAGTGGTCTCGACCTTTCGCTCATCGGCGACCTAGCCTCCGGTCATGGATGTCGCCAACCTTCGCGGACCCTTCTCTCCTGCCGAGGTCGATGGATTCCTCGACGATGCGATGATCCCAATGCGACTCGCGACGGTCGGCCCGACTGGCTGGCCGCTGGTGGTCTCGCTGTGGTTCCTTCGTCACGGCGACGAGATCCTGGCTGCCACCAGGCCCACCTCGACGCTGGTCGCCTTCTTGAACCAGGAGCCGCGGTGTGGCTTCGAGATCGCAGGTGACGATCCTCCCTACAAGGGCGTCCGGGGTCGAGCTGAGGTCATCCTCGACGACAATGCGGGCGGTCCGGTCCTCGAGCTGCTGCTCATGAAATATCAGGGCGACTTGTCCAGCCGTCTTGCCCAGACGCTGCTGGCCCGCGCCTCTGACGAGGTGTGCCTCCGGCTCCGACCCCGATCGATGGTCAGCTGGGACTTCTCGGCGAGGATGTCCGGAACCACCGAGGGCTCGCCATGATGCTGATAACCGGCCCAGCCAGATCGAGGGCTCTTAGCGGAATTCGATTTGCCCAGGTCAGGCTCTACTTCTGGGGGTGACGCCTTCAGGGTCTCACACGAATTCGCCTGAATCTTCACACGCCCTCAGGCAACTCACGGAGGGCTGATGCGTGCCCCGGGCCCCGCAAGGCGTACCATGTCAAGCATGTTGTCGTATCAGATTGTAGACATGTCGAAGCATGTTCTTGTAGCATGTTGTAGGTCATAACAAGGAGTGACAGATGGCAACCACCGAGCAAGGGGATCGGAAGACGAGTCGTTCGACGACACGGATCCGTGATCGAATTCTGCGGAGCTCCGAGCGGTTCTGGCGACCTTCTGATCTCGATCTGGCAACGTCGACGGCACAGCACCTGATGACGCTGCTCGTCCGTGATGGCGAGCTGCGTCACGTGCGCAAGGGGCTCTACTGGCGCGGCATCAAGACCGCCTTGGGGATGAGCCCACCTCCCCCCAGTGCACTAATCTCCGAGATCGCCGGTTCTGACGGGGTGGGTCCCGCCGGCTTGTCCGCCGCGAATCACCTGCGACTCTCGACGCAGGTCCCACGGCGGAGCATCATCGCCGTGCCATCTCGCGCGCCAAGCGACACGGGCGCTGTGACGTTCGTGTCGCGCGCTGCACGCACGGGGAGGCGCACAGCTCGCCTGAACGCGTCTGAGGTTGCGTTGCTCGAGACGCTCGAGGACTGGGACCGTGTGATCGAGGTGCCGATGTCGGAGGCCTGGGATCGGTTGGGTGGCCTCATCACCGATGGGACGATGCGATCTGAGCGCCTGTGCAAGGCGGCGCGTACCGAGCCGGGGTCAGTGCGAACCAGGCTGGCCGCTCTCTTGACGGACGCAGGGTTACCCGAGTTCGCCACCTCGGTGCCCACTGCTGATGCACGAACAGCAAAGGGTGCCTTGGTCGGCGTCCCCGTCGGTCGATGACGAGCACTGGATCGCAGGGCCGCAAGCCCCCGTGGCGAGAGTCCAACGTCCGGCAGTTCGATGCCACCGTGCTGGCCGCGGCGGAATCGCTTGACGTGCAGCCTCTCGCCGTCGAGAAGGACTACTGGGTCTGTCGAGCGCTCCGAGCCATCGAGGAGCGGCGCCCCAACGAGGTCGTCTTCAAGGGTGGGACCAGTCTCGAGAAGCTCCGGATCATCCAGCGCTTCTCTGAAGATCTCGACCTCTTGTTGGTGAGCGACCTGCCAAAGCTCAAAGACGCGAAGCGTGTAATGAAGGATCTGTGCGAAGTCGCAGCCCAAGACCTCCAAGGTGAACTCACGGACAGGAAGAGTGGTGGCATCGATAGCGCTGCCACCCACAAGGCGTACGTCAATCCACCACTGGTGCACACGGAGGAGGAATCGACTGCTCTCGCCGAGAACCGCCGGATCCTTCTCGAGTTCGGTCAGGCAGGCAGCGACAATCCCTCCGAGCGCCGGCTCGTCGAATCGCTCCTCGCTCAGACCCTGCGCAGCGGTGACGGTTCTGTCGAGGTGGACACCTTCTGGGATCTCGAACAATTCGATACACGCATCCTCCACCCCGGGCGCACGCTGCTCGAGAAGCTGCTGCGAGTCAACAACTTCGCCGTGAGAGCCGATGACGACGAGCACGGCTGGCCCCGGATCGGTCGTCAGTTCTACGACCTCTGGGCCCTGTTGGGGTCAGCGGAGGTGCTTGCCTTCCTGGAGGACAGAACACGGGTCAGGCGCATCTATGACGACTGTCGTCGAGTCTCCATCGGGTATCGATCCGATGAGGAGGTGCCGAGCGGCGGCTTTGCCTCGTGCACCCTGTTCGACCCGACGTGGCCCTGGGCCGAACGGCTGCGAGCCGAGCACGATGTCGCCATGAGAGATCTGTACTACGGCGACGCTGAGCTGGCACCAACCTTCGATGATGTCGTTGAACGGATCCAGGAGCACCGGGAGCTTCTCGTCATTGTGGCGTAGTCGAGTCGCCCGCTCGGCTCCCTCGATGTCACGGCACGCACAGACTGCCTCGGTGCTCCAGCCGTTGAATTTTGCTAATTGGTAGGGCTCAATTCTGCTAGGAGCCCATCGAGCGGGTGACGGTGTCCTGCCTCATGACATAGGCAACGCATGTCTCAAGACATAAGCAACACGCGTGCGTAGGTCTCGACACCGCTAGAAGTCCGATGCGTGCACGTCAGCGCCTTCGGGAGGTGATCTTGCCCCCCAACGAACCTCGGAAGGCTCCCGCAGCCGATGGCGTCAGCTATGGGGAGTCGTGAGGCGCTCCCCCATGATCGACAAGGCTCACCAGGCCATGGACAGAAGAGGGATCGAGGCCATTGAACCCACGCGCGAACCCGCGTTCTCATCGTCGTCGATGACCTCGTGGCACGAATCATCGACACGGCCACCGGCGAGCTCACCGTCGATCCCTCCAAGTCCTCCCAGGGGAGGGGTCGACCCCCGGGAAGGCAGAAGGGCTGAACACACGAAACGTGGGTTCAGCCCTTGCCTATGTCTTGAGACATCACATTGGAGGCGACGGTGGGAATCGAACCCACGTACGGGGCTTTGCAGGCCCCTGCCTAAACCACTCGGCCACGTCGCCGCTCCCGCAACACTAGCCGTGGCGACGAACCGGACCTCTCTGGCTCACCTGATGGCGCGTCGATACGCCCACCGCACGACAAGGAACAGGACCAAGATCAACACCGCGGTCTTGACGACCCACCACACGGCACCGGCGATGAAGCTGAAGAGCCAGAAGAGCACCACGACGG
>CAITOG010000129.1 GCA_903893955.1 uncultured Actinomycetes bacterium | reverse complement strand
CGCTCATCGAGGTGTTGATCTCGATCAACATCTTTATCGGCGTGATCAACATGCTGCCGATGCTGCCGCTCGACGGTGGCCACGTGGCGATCGCGCTCTACGAGCGGATCCGTACCCGGCGCGGTCGCCCGATGTACCGCGCCGACATCACCAAGATGATGCCTGCGGTCTACGCCTTCGTGGCAGTCCTGCTGGTGCTGGTCATGAGTTCGATGTACCTCGATCTGACACATCCCGCAGCCAATCCGTTCCACTAGGGCCCACTTCGTGCGCGCGCACGGCAGAATGGAAGCATGCAGACCCCTGGCGAGCTCCTGACCGACCGACGGCGTACCCGCCAGATCCACGTGGGCAACGTGGCGATCGGTGGCGACGCTCCGGTGAGCGTGCAGTCAATGACCACCACCAAGACAGCCGACGTCGAAGGAACGCTCGAGCAGATCTACGAGCTCGCCGCCGCTGGCGCCGACATCGTGCGTTGCACCTGCAACGAAGAGCCGGCCGCAGAGGGACTCGCCCACATTGTCCCGCGCTCGCCGGTGCCGATCATCGCTGACATCCACTTCCACCAGGAGATGGCCTACGCCGCCCTCGAGGCAGGTGTCCAAGGGCTTCGACTCAACCCCGGCAACCTGAGGAAGCCAGAGGAGATCAAGGGGATCGCTGCCGAGGCCAAGGATCGGGGCGTCCCCATCCGCATCGGGGTCAACGCGGGGTCGCTCCACCCGGAGATCGCCAAGAAGCACGGTGGTGCCACGCCCGAGGCGCTGATCGAGTCGGCTGAGCTCGAGCTGCGATACTTCGCCGAGGTCGGTTTCGACGACGTCAAGATCTCAGTCAAGGCTTCGTCGGTCCCGCTCATGATCGCTTCCTATCGGCTGGCGTCGGAGCGATTCGACTTCCCGCTCCATCTGGGCGTGACTGAGGCCGGGCCCCCGCCAGCGGGGCTGATCAAGGGCACCGCCGGTATCGCGACGCTCCTGGCCGAGGGAATCGGCGACACCATCCGCTACTCGTTGACCGCTGATCCCGTCGAGGAGGCCAAGGCCGGGCGCCAGCTGCTCGAGGCGCTGGGCCTGCGAGAGCGTCGCGGGCTCGATCTCATCGCCTGCCCAAGCTGCGGCCGAGCGGAGGTGGATGTGATCGCCATCGCCAAGGAGGCCCAAGAGGCACTCGAGGCCAAGAACCTGCCGATCCAGGTCGCGGTGATGGGCTGTGTGGTCAACGGGCCGGGGGAGGCCAAGCACGCTGACCTCGGTATCGCAGGTGGTCGAAAGAAGGGACATCTGTTCATCCGAGGCCAGATCGTCAGGGTCGTGCCTGAGGCCGACATGGTCGAGGCGCTGGTCGATGAGGCCGAGCGACTCGTCGCCGAGGGCGTTGAAGCCCGCCTCGCCGCTGCCGATGCAAGCGCGGAGGCAGAGGCTGCTGCTGACAGGGCCGCACTCCTCGACGCGAAGGGGGCTGACGCCAACCACGCATCGGTCAGGATCGAGGCCATCAGGGAGCGACTGGGGGAACCCTCCGCCTGAGCCGAGTGGCGCGGTGCTACAATCGATTCTCGGTCCTGTCGGTTTGGATACCTTCGGTGGAGCGTGGGCTTGGGCCCGCGCTCTTTCGTTTTCTATCCCCCGACAGGCCAGTGGACGTTCGAGCATTGAGAGAGGGAGGTGGCCAGGTGGCAGTGTCGCAAGAACAGCTGTTCGATGACCTCGAGCCCCTCATCACCTCGCTCGACCTCGTGCTCCACGACGTGGAGATCAACAAGGCGCTGGTGCGGGTGACGGTCTGGCGATCGAGCGGAGTCACGGTTCAGGACCTGGCCGAGGCCAACCGCGTCGTGTCCGCCTACCTCGATGACCACGACCCGGTCGATGCTCGCTACACCCTCGAGGTCTCAAGCCCTGGTGTCGAGCGCAAGCTGCGTCGACCCGGGCACTTCGCGGCTGCGATCGGCGAGACGATCAAGCTCAAGACGACGGAGCCGACCGCGGCCCTGCCGGATCGCAGGCTCGAGGGAGAGCTGCTCGAGGCAACCGGCGACGGCATCGTCGTGGCCGGCCCCAGCGGACCGGTGACGCTCCACTACGACCAGATCGACCGCGCACGGACCGTCTACGAGTGGGGGCCGACGTCCAAGCCGTCCCCTTCACGCGCAGGTGGGTCCAAGGGCGCACGACGACAGCAGACCACAGCCACAGAGAGGGTCATGGCACCATGAGCACCACTAACTTCGAGTTCCTCGATGCACTCGGGCAGATCGCACGGGACAAGGGCATCTCCGTCGACACGCTCCTCGACGCTCTCGCCAACGCGCTCGTCGCTGCCTACAAGCGGCTGCCTGACTCTGCCGAGGAGGCAGTCGTCACCATCGACCCTGACTCCGGCGAGATCCGGGTCTACGGCCAGGAGCTCGACATCGAGGGCAACGTCGTGCGTGAGTGGGACGACACCCCCGAGGACTTCGGCCGCATCGCCGCACAGACCGCCAAGCAGGTGATCATGCAGCGGATCCGTGAGGTCGAGCGGGACATGAAGTACGACGAGTACGCCGGCAGAGAGGGCGACATCGTCACCGGCATCGTCCAGCAGACCGACAACCGCTACACCTTGCTCGATCTCGGCAAGGTCGAGGCGCTCTTGCCGCAGGCGGAGCAGGTCCCCTACGAGCGCTACGACCACGGTACCCGCCTCAAGGCCTACATCGTAGAGGTCCGCAAGACCACGAAGGGCCCACAGATCGTGGTGAGCCGAACCCACCCAGGCCTGGTCAAACGGCTCTTCGAGCTCGAGGTGCCGGAGATTTCCACCGGTGTGGTCGAGATCAGGGCAGCAGCCCGTGAGCCGGGCCACCGGACCAAGATCGCGGTGTGGTCGAACGACCCACACGTCGATCCTGTCGGAGCGTGCGTCGGTGCACGTGGGAGCAGGGTCCGGATGGTCACCAACGAGCTGCGGGGCGAGCGCATCGACGTGATCCCGTACTCGGACGATCCGATCGAGCTCATCCAAAATGCCCTGGCGCCAGCACGGGTACGCGAGGTGCGCCTCGACGACACCACCGGGACCGCCACGGTGATCGTCAACGACTACCAGCTGTCATTGGCGATCGGCAAGGAGGGGCAGAACGCCCGCCTGGCTGCCCGGTTGACCGGATGGCGCATCGACATCAAGAGCGAGACGCAGCTCGAGGAAGAGGAAGCCGGGCTCGACGGTCAGGAGTGGGCCGAGGGTGAGTGGATCACCGATGAGGACGGCAACCAGGTCTGGAAGCCTGCCGAGGGTGGCGAGGCCCTTTCGGCAGCCGAGTACGCCACTGCCGCCGTCGAGGAGGCTGCTTCCGCTGAGACCGAGGTCGCCTCCGAGGAGACGGTCGAAGTCGTCGTCGAGGAGCCTGTCGCCGAGGAGGCGTCAGGAGAGGCCAGCGAGGGCGAGGCATAGCCCCGACGAGGACCTGCGTCGGCTGCCGCCGTCGCAGGCCGGACGACGAGCTGCTCCGCTGCTCGTCGAGTTCCACCGGTGACCTCGTGATCGGACGTGGAGCGCCCGGAAGGGGAGCTTGGCTTTGCCGAGATGCCTCGTGCCTAGGTGCTGCGGTACGCACGGGAGCGCTGCGACGAGCGCTGCGGGGGGCCATCCAGGTGAGCGACAGCTCCCTCCTGGACAAGATCGAAGGCGGGATCGGCAAGCCCGAGTCGCTGGATGT